>CAMOXP010000099.1 GCA_946629205.1 uncultured Bacillota bacterium | reverse complement strand
CCAATACCCCTTTTAACAAAAGAAACCTTCGGGTTTCTTTTGTTTTTTTGTTCACCCGTACTGCTTTATCATATAGGTTTACCATAAAATGTGGTATACTCTAACCGGAGGAACGCAATGAAAATCAAACAATATGTAATGGCCTATCGGGCCGATGAAAACGAAATCAAGAGACTGCTTCCGCGGGGGTTTGAATCTCTGCGTCCGGTTCTCCGCATCAACGTGGAGTGCTTCGACGGAGATGACGACTGGGGCTATGTGGAATTCAACACGCCTGTCGCCGCCGAAGGGAAACGCGGCTGGCTGAACATCTGCTCCTGGCTGGAAAAGCCCGACTACATGCATCTGGAATTCACGCCCACCGGAAAAGCCGGCGGCTGTCCCCACGAGGACGACAACGACGGCTGTTTCTACTGGGATTACAACACCGGCTCCTACGGTTTCCTGGAAGCAGAAATCATAAACGAAAATAAGGAATACGCAGACTGCTCACTAAGCTGGGAACTGCCTCCCGCAAACGCCTTCTTCGACGACGATGAGAGGATCCGCAGTTTCATCAAGCTCCCTGTGGAAGAAATCCTGGGCGCTTATGTTGTCGAGTTTGAACGGAAGATCGAAGAAGATCCGTTCGTTATCGGAGATGGCGGCGAGTCATCCGAAGACGGAAGCGAGTCATGAAGCATATCATAGAAGACTGGAAGCAGGACATCTGCCATTCCGCTCTGTTGGACTTTTATTTTGACGGACTGCGAACCGGTGTGCTGGACATCGAGACGACCGGCCTCGACCCTTACCGAAACAAATTCATTCTGGGCGGCGTCTACGATGTGCAGGAGCAGAAGCTTCACCAGATCCTCGCAGAGAACGAGAGCGAGGAGCCTCTGGCGCTGGGTGAATATATGGACGTGCTGGCAGAACTGGATGTGCTGATCACGTATAACGGCAACCACTTCGACATTCCGTTTCTGGACACCCGGCTGCGGAAGCACCCGGAGACGACCTCCCTCTCATGCAGCTATCTGTATGATCTGGATCTGTATCCGGTGCTCAGCAAACACTCGCCCCTCCGCAGGCTTCTGCCGAATATGAAGCAAAAAACGGTCGAAAACTACATGGGGCTGTGGGAGACGAGAGCAGACGAGATCTCCGGCGCTGAAAGCGTTGAATTATATCACTTGTATGAGCGGACAGCAGACCCGGACGCCGAAGCGAAGATCCTGCTGCACAACAACGATGATGTGAGACAGCTCACGCGTCTGACCAAGGCGATCACCAAGAGCGACTTTCACAAGGCCATGTTCCATATCGGCTTTCCTGTGAAACGCGGGCCTGCGATGGTCACTGTCACAGGCATCCGTCTTCGTCAGGACAGGCTTGAATGGAACGGTGATCAGAACCGCCTGCCTGCTGCGTACATGGGATATGATTACCACGGATGGCCGGCCGGCAGTCGATTTACGGGAAGCAGTTTTGAACTGTCTGTGCCTATCATCCGTCAGAGCGGTCTGGCTGTGATCGATCTGGAAGCCGCCGGACTGGCGGACGCAGCCATGCCTTCCGGCTTTTGCTTTAAGGATTACCCGGGCTGCGCGAGCGGATTCCTTGTCATCGAAGACGCTGACGGCATCAAATGCAGAGAGACGAATCATTTTATCATAGAGTTTACAAAAAAGATTATGGAGGAATGCTTATGAGAATCGGTTTTATTGGAACGGGAAATATGGGCGGTGCCATCCTCAAGGGCTACGCCAATTCATCTGCCAGCGACGGCAACGAGATCCTGATACACAACAAACTGACAGAACACAATTCCATTATGGCGGAAGCAATGAAACTGAGCGGCTTCGCAAATACGAAGATCCGGATCTGTAACGACAACAAGGATCTGGCTGCGCAGTCTGACATCATCATTCTCGGTGTCAAACCAAACAATGTCGATGACGTACTTCGGGAGATCGCTCCTGCCGCCGGCAAGATCATAGTATCTATGGCAGCCGGCACGAGCATCGAGAGCATGGAAGGCTTCCTGAATGAAGGCGTTGCGGGAAGCGGAGACGCTGCGAAAATCATCCGCATCATGCCGAATACGCCCGCCCAAGTCGGGGAAGCGATGACAGCCATGTGCAGAAATGCCAACGTCAGCAATGAAGATTTTGCATTGGCGAAAACGATCTTTGATTCCATCGGAAGAGCGGAAGAAGTCTCCGAAGATCTGATCGATTGCGTCATCGGTGTAAGCGGATCGAGCCCTGCGTATACCTTCATGTATCTGGAAGCTCTCGCAAAGGCAGCCGTCAGCAACGGGATGGCTCCGGATAAGGCGCGTGTGTTTGCCTGCCAGGCGGTCATTGGCGCTGCGAAACTGGCGCTCGAGAGCAAAGAGTCGCTGGAGCAGCTGCGCATCAATGTATGCTCCCCGGGCGGAACAACGATCGAAGCCGTGAAGAAACTGCAGGCGAACGGATTTATGGATGATGTAGCAGAGGCATTCCAGGCAGCAGTAGACAGATCAAAGGAGATGACAGCACAGTGATCTTTAAGGAAGAATTAATCGAAAGCGAAAGACTGTACGAAGGACGCATTCTGAATCTGCGCCGTGACAAGGTCACGACCATAACCGGATCTTCTTACAGGGAAATCGTCGAACACAATGGCGCTGTCGCTATGGTGGTGCTGACAGATGAAGGCAACGTCATCATGGAGCGGCAGTACCGGTATGCATGCAAGCGCGTGGTGCTCGAGATCCCCGCCGGCAAGATCGACAAAGGCGAAACAAATCCGCAGGCTGCAGCCGAACGGGAGCTTAAGGAAGAAACCGGCTACACGGCGTCTGAAATCATCTATCTGGGCGCCGTGAATCCGAGCTGCGCTTACTCGGAAGAAGTGATCCATCTCTTCCTCATGCGCGGGCTCTCCAAGGGCGAGCAGGAACTGGACGACGACGAAGTAATCGAAATCGTGGAGATGCCTTTTGACGAAGTCTATGCCATGGCCGTGCGCGGAGAGATCGCAGATTCAAAAACGCTGGCCGCCCTGCTTATGGCGAAAGGCCGGCTGCAGGAATAAATCGGCGAAGAGATATTTGTAAGAGGAGATGTTTGTAAATGTATATTGAACAGTTTATCGACTATCTCAAAAGCGAAAAAAAGATGGCGCCCAATTCTCTGGACGCCTACGGAAGAGACATCCGTGACTTTGAACAGTTCCTTTCGGAGCGCGGCAGTGCGGGTCTCCCCGGGGCCACGCGCAACGATGTGACTGCTTTTCTGAATAAACTGAAGGCGGACGGCAGATCACCGTCGACGCTGAACAGAAAAATGGCTTCCATCAGGACCTTTTATAATTACCTGCAGGACAAGCATGTCATCACTGACAATCCGGCCCGCGGCGTCAAGACGCCGCGCGTCGAGAAAAAGGAATTGGAATACCTTTCGATCAAGGAAATCGACAAGCTTCTCGAGAGTCCCGATGATTCTCTGAAGGGCAGACGCGACCGGGCGATCCTGGAAGTGCTTTACGCCACGGGCATCAAGGTCAGCGAACTGATCGACGCCAATCTGGAGGACGTGAACTTCCGCATGGGCTTCATCACCTGCTACGGCGAAAGCCGGAAGACGCGCATCATCCCAATGGGACGCCCTGCCAGGGCGGCGCTTGAGGATTATGTGTACGAAGTGCGCGACCAGCTTCTCGGCGAGAACAAGGACGAGCCCGCGCTCTTTGTCAATTATTACGGCAAGCGACTGACGCGGCAGGGGCTCTGGAAAGTCCTGAAGGAATACGGAGAAAAATCCGGCATCAAACACAAGCTTACCCCAAACACACTCCGGAATTCCTTCGCCGTCCATATGCTCCAGAACGGCGCGGATCTGAAGTCTTTGCAGGAGCTTATGGGACACGAGGACATTATGGCTACGCAGGTCTATCTCGCAGCTACGAAGAACCATATCAAGGATGTGTATGACAGGACCCATCCGAGAGCGAAATAGGCTATGAATAAATATCAGCCGTGTATGTGATTTCATGCCTGGCGGAGAGCAGTCGTTTTAGCGCTTTAGCATGTCTATAAAATGGCTTTGTAGAGCGTTAAAGCGGCTGTTTTTTAAAGGAATTTAAGAGCCTGAATCGTTGACATTTTTATGCACGGAAGTTATAATTTTAACAGGCTTGGAATGCTTGGTGGTGTATAGGGCGTTCCGTGTCGGAATTATCATCATATTTACTTTTTATCTAGTAAGGAGGATTTTGTTATGGGTAGAAAAGTACCTATGTGGCAGTGCATCCTTGCTATCGTCGCGATGGTAGTGTTCCTGTTCTGGAACGTTATGTTCGACGACGGAGGAGAGGCGCACGTCGGTCTGATTCTGGCTGCCTGCGTATCCGGTATCATCGGCGCGGCAAACGGCTGGAAATGGGCTTACATGGAGCAGGGCATCCTGGCTGCGATCAACAGATCCATGCAGGCGATGCTGATCCTGGCGGTTGTAGGTGCCATGATCGCTTCATGGAAATGCGGCGGTGTTATTCCGTCCATGATGTACTATGGAATCAAGGTTATCGCTCCGAGCATCTTCCTGTTCACAGCCTGCCTGCTGTGCTGCATCGTATCCCTGGCGACCGGTTCATCCTGGTCAACAGCAGGATCCATGGGCGTTGCTCTGATCGGTATCGGTTCAGCTCTGGGATTCCCATCCTACATGACAGCCGGCGCGATCGTATCCGGCGCGTACTTCGGCGACAAGATGTCACCGCTGTCCGATACGACAAACCTGGCTCCGGCGGTTGCCGGTGCTACACTGTTTGATCACATCAAACACATGGTCTACACTGTAGGTCCGTCACTGATCATCGCATTCATCGTTTACCTGATCCTCGGCTTCACCCACAAGGGCGGCAGCGCGGACGAGTCAACGATCCAGCTGTATCTTGACTTCATCACGCTGAACTACAAGGTCAGCCTGCTGTACCTGATTCCGCCGGTATTCGTAATCGTTGCGGTTATCGTCAAGATGCCTGCTCTGCCTGCTCTGATCGCCGGCGTATTCCTCGGCGTTCCGTTCGCAGCTATGCAGGGCGTCAAGATCTTCCCGGGCGGCGGCCCATCCCAGATCGGTAACATCCTGAACAATGGTTGGGATTCCGAGAACCTGCAGATTCCTGACGGGATCGATGAAGGCGCTGCAGAAGAACTGCTGTCACTGCTTTCCGGCGGTGGTCTCCAGTCCATGATGTGGACGATCTCCCTTATCATGCTGGCGATGTGCTTCGGCGGTATCGTAGACTCCACCGGAATCATGGCCAACCTGGCAGACTCGATCCTGAAACTGGCAAGAGGCACAAGAGGCGGCCTGGTCATCGTAACAGAGCTGACATGCGTATTCGTAAACGCGATCTGCTGCGACCAGTACCTGTCCATCATCCTGCCGGGCAGAATGTACAAGGAAGCATTCGAAGACAGAAGACTCAAGCCGAAGAACCTGTCCAGATGTCTGGAAGACTCCGGAACGATCACTTCCAACTTCTTCCCGTGGAACACTT
>CAMOXP010000098.1 GCA_946629205.1 uncultured Bacillota bacterium | reverse complement strand
TCAGCATCGCTATGAGGAATACACTCAGGAGCAGCAGTTTCCCTTTGTGTTTCATAATGATATCCTTTCTTCGATTTCTTTGATATATAGTCTGATTATTCCGGCTTGTGTTTCATATTGAAGTTATAATACCACAGATTTGGAAGGGCTTCTACCCGCCAATCTGTCCCCAGTGGGAAAGGATGTCCTGCGAGCGGGTGACCGCAGTATTTTTCGATTGAACAACCGATTTCTGCGGGTCCGATTCCATGAACCCGCTCACCCCCCATTATTCCCGCAGAATTTGTTATTCTTTTGCTATATTTCTGCGGCTGTTCGCTCGCCGGGGAGCGAAATAAACAATCAATAATCCAGATTCGTCTCTGGCAGTGTGCAGCCGCCGTCGATGATGATGGTCTGGCCGGTGATGAAGCCGGCTTCGTCGCTGGCCAGGTAGCTTGCCAGGAAGCCGATGTCCTGGGGTTTGCCGAGGCGTCCGATGGGCAGGCTGGACGCCAGGTCGTCGAGGAATGAGGACGGGTCTTCCGGGCGCTCCTCGGCTGCTTCTTTAGCGACCATCGGGGTGTTGCAGTAGCCGGGGCAGATGATGTTGGATGTGATGCCATCCTCGATGAATTCCATGGCCAGGCACCTGCCGAAGCCGATCAGCGCCGACTTGGTGATGGCGTAGGACATGTCTCCCCCGTCATCCACGAAGCCGCCTGTCACGGACGCGATCGTCACGATCCGGCCGTACTTGTTCTTCACCATGTGCGGGATGACGCTCTGCGTGACGTTCCACGGTCCTTTGATGTTGATATCGATATGAAAGTCCAGATTGTCCATGCCAGTCTCCAAAAACGGCAGATTCTTCATGACGCCGGCGTTATTGACGAGGATATCGATCCGCCCGTACTTTTCGATCACGGCCGCAACGGACGCGTCGATATTGGCCCGATCCGTGATATCGGTCTTGAACCCGCTGACCTCGCAGCCTTTGGCGGACAGCTCGCGGACGGTTTCTTCCAGCGTGTCGCTCTTATCGAAGATGGCGACCTTGGCGCCCTGTGACGCCAGCACTTCTGCGATTCCCTTGCCGTTTCCCATCGCGCCGCCTGTAACGATGGCGACTCTGTTTCTGACTGTCATGCTTCTACCTCCACACCTGCTTCCTGCAGCAGGTCTCTGATTTCATTCATCCGCTCCTTTGACGGCGCTTCAAATTCCATATATCCTGCACCCGTATGGCGCGCCTTGGCGATGCCCATCTCATGGTAGCCGAGCAGCGACACCCTCCGGATTCCAAGCTCCTGCAGCAGATCTCTGATCGCCCGGATCTCTGCCTCCCCGTCATTCACGCCGTGAAGCAAAGGCATCCTGGCCCAGATTTTATCATGTGTTCCCGGATCAGCTGCCAGCGCCCGCAGGTTGCCCAGAATCAATTCGTTCCCCACGCCGGTAAGACGTTCGTGCTCCCCGCTGTCCATGTGTTTGATGTCGAATAAGATATGCGTGACCGCCGGCTGTGACGCCAACTCCATCAAAAGCTCTGTTTCCCCATAGCCTGAAGTGTCGATGCAGACATCGATCCCTTCTTCACTGCAGGCGTCGATCAGTTCCCGCGCGAAGTCACCGTGCTGCAAAGGCTCTCCGCCGCTGATGGTGACGCCGCCGCCGGAGTCTTCATAGAAATCCCGGTCCTGCAGTATGGTTTCCATAACATAAGATACGGTCATCTCCGTTGCTACCGGTGTGATGGCCTTTGCATAGCATACTTCAGCGCATGCTCCGCAGGCTTCACAGGCGGTAAAGTCGATGGCCGGACCCTCTTCTCCCACGGTGATTCCGCCTTTCGGGCAGACCTCCGTGCATGCTCCGCACTTGATGCAGCGGGACGGGCTGAGAATCATCTGGTTCTGCGGCCGGATCATCTCCGGATTGTGGCACCAGACGCATTGCAAAGGACAGCCTTTGAGGAATACGGTGGAGCGTATCCCGGGGCCGTCCTGAGTTGAAAATTTCTGAATGTTCCCAATCAATGCTGTATTGGTTTTGCGCATTAGCAGCCTCCGTGCGCGGTTCTCGCGATGAGGGCGTCCTGGACGTGCCGGTCGAGTTCTGTGAAGTAGGCCAGATAGCCTGCGACGCGGACGACCAGACCTCTGTAATCCTCCGGACGCTCCTGAGCGGCGCGCAGCGTGGCGTCATCCACCACATTGATCTGGATGTGCTGCCCGCCCTCCTTGAAAAAGGTTTTCACGACGCTTTCGATGGTGTCGATGCCCTTCTCGCCTTCCACGCTCTTCGGGTCGAACCGCAAATTGAACAGGGCTCCTGCGTAGAAGTTCTCCGGCTTGAGGGACGCGACGGATTTGACCGTCGCCGTCGGTCCGCAGATATCACGGCCCATCATCGGTGAGGAATTGTCGTTGAGCGCCTCGCCCGCATGACGTCCGTCCGGGGTCGCGCCGGTCTCCTCACCGTGCGGCACGTTTTCAGACTGGGACATCAGCGTGTAGTCGTAGTGACCGCCGCGAGCGTCCTTCCACTGCTGGACGGTCTCCGCCACGTAGTTGCAGATATCATGGTTGATACTGTCAACATAAGGATCGTCATTGCCGAACTTCGGCGGTATGTTGATCAGGTACTGACGGATCCTCTCGTTGTCCTTGAAGTCGCTGTCGAGAATGTCGATCAGCTCCTGCATGGTGACGAGCTTATCCTTGAATACGGCATACTCGATACCTACGATGGAGTCAGCCAGGTTCGCTGTTCCCGTACCGAATATTCCCGAGCTGGAATGCTTCGCGCCGCCCTCCTGGACGGACATTCCCTTCTCAATGCAGCCGCCAACGGTCATTGAGGTGTAGACTGCAGGAAGCCGTCTCGCCTGTTCCACCTGAATGATTCTCGATGCTTCCACCATTCTTTCATGGATGTAGATAATCTGCTTTTTGCACGCCTCGATGAGGTCCTCCTTGCAGGTGAATTCACACGGATCGCCGGTATCGATTCCAAGTTTCATACCGGTCCTCGGATCCACGCCCCTATGCAGGACGAATTCCAGACACTTGGCGTAGTTGACGTATCCTACGTCCGGGAAGCAGTCCGCTCCGCCGCCGCCATACTGGGGCTGGGTGCATCCGACCACGTTCCAGCCCAATACCTCTTCGTCGGTGCCGCCCTTGGAGCGTACGATTTTCATGTTCACATCGTCATTGAACAGACCCGGCTGCGCCATGCCTGCCTGGATCATCTCTGCCGCCTGGCGGAACAGATCCTCCGGCGTCTTGTCGCTGATCCGCATAGCCAGGACAGGCTGCGCGGTCTGTACGTCTGCGCCTGCTGTCAGGCACATGTGGCTCAGCTTGTTGGTCGCGTCCTCCCCGTCCAATCCGAGACCGCCCACCATCACGATGGCCCACATCGGGAAGCCTGCGAATGCTTTGGAACACTCTTTGTCTCTGACCTCGATGACTTCACCGCACTTCAGGAAGAAGCACTCCAAAATCTCCTGGGCTTTGTCTTCATCGAAGACGCCTGCGTTCATGTCCATTTCCATGTATGGATACAGGATCTGGTCGAACCGTCCGAAGCTGCACGCTGTCGCCGGTCCTTCGATGTGATAAACGAGGTGCACGAACCATACAAACTGCAGCGCCTCATAGAATCCTCTCGGCGGATTCTCCGGCACGTTTCTGCAGTTGGAGGCGATTTCCAGAAGCTCGGCCTTTCTGCCCGGGTTCGTTTCCTGTTCCGCGAGCTCGAGGGCCTTGTCCGCATAGCGGTTCGCGAAACGGATCACCGCCTCCAGGACGATGATGCCCGCTCTCCAAAAGTCCTGTTTCTCCTGGTTTTCGAAGGTGTCTCCCTCTGTTTCCGCGATCTTTTCCCTGCAGCGCTCAATATAGCCTTTGAAGCCCTGCGCCATAAGTTCCTTGTAGTCCGGTACGACTTCTCCGGAGATGGTGTTGACCTGGCCCATGTCGATGATGGAGTTTTCGTACATGGCCATAGTGTCCTCCGGGAATATGTCAACGAGCAGATCTTCGATGGCCCGCCCCTGCCAGAATTTCTCCAGACAGTCCATGATGACCTTCTTATCCTCTTCCGTCACATCGATCTCGTCCAGTTTCCTCGTCGGAAACTCCGGAATCTCTTCCAAAAGCCAGTCTGTCGAGCTGTACTCCGGGAAGAGCAATGCGCCGCGCAGCGTGTACGTCGGCACGCCGACGATGAGCTCCTCGTCGTGGATAGTGATGCTCAGATTGTCCAGCACGTAAGCCAGGGTTTTGCCCCGAAACAGGTACCGCGGCTCACCCGCGTACCTCTTGTACGCCTCGGTGATAAGCAAAAGCCTCTCAGGCGTGATGTTGGGCCTGACGGACAAAAACCTGTCCTTCAGGCGCTGTACTCTGTCAGTGATCATAAGAACCTCTCTATACCTGCCTTTACCAGAATGTGTCCTTCTGCGGCGCCTTCTTAGGTTTCTGAGGCTTCTGGAGTTTATCTTTCTTTGTTTTTTTGCGCTGTTTGAGGATGCCTTTTTCAGGCTCTTTTTTGTCTTTTATGAATGGGATACTCATTGGTTTCTCCTCACATGTATGCGATGGCTTTGCGTTGCCTGTGTTGTTGCCTTTGCGCGGTCTGTGCGCCGGCTGTGTGCTGTCTGTGCGCTGGCTGGGTGTTGGCTGTGCGTCTCTGATTTTCTCTACTCGTCGAGATACTTGACGCAGAACTTCACATCATCCTGCATGTAGCCGATGGCTTCGTAGAATTTGGCAGCATCCATGGCCGCGAGGGCATGAAGCTGGATACGCTTGCACCCCAGTTCCCTGGCGTACTCCTCGATCATCTCCATGGCCACCTTGCCGTTGCCTCTGCCGCGTTCTCCCGGTTTGAAATAGAAGTCGTCCACGATCATGAGTTTCCCGTGGGACCAGACGCTGAAGGACAGCATCAGATTCGCGAAACCAATCGGTTCCTCATCTTCTTCAAACAGGATGAACTTCACGTGGTCGCTGGCCTGCAGCCCCTCCATATACAGATCCCGGAATTCAGTCGTCGACAGCTTGTCCGCCTCATTCCAAAACTCATTGTCGTTGATCTCTTCCCGCATGAAAGCCCTGTTTAATTCGACCCAGATGCTGCAGTCGCGCTGGTCGCATATTCTGTATCTAAGCATTGTTCCAATTCTCCTATCCGTATTATTTACGTTATTAATTTACCACAAAACAGTGTGGAATTCACCGCATGATGAGTTTTTTCCTGGTCTTCTGTTCGTATTTTTTGATGACACGGTTGAGAGCCTCGTTACTGAGGCCTCTAAGGTAGATACGGCTGTGGATTCCCGGGTAGTATTCGGCAACGATGTAGGTGTCCGGTTCGAACTCCGTATCATTGGCATACTCCGGCGGGACTTCCCGCTCATCCTTGATGCGCTTCATGATCAGGCAGAACTTGTTCAGGTCTTCTGTCTTGAAAATGATCAGGTAAGTTCCGACATAGACCGGTTCACCTGAAGACTTGTTGTATTTCCGCAGGATCTGCCGGCCTTTGATTTCATCCAT
>CAMOXP010000097.1 GCA_946629205.1 uncultured Bacillota bacterium | reverse complement strand
GCAGAGCCGGCAGAAACTGCACCAGCTTCCGAACCGGCAGCCGAAGAGCAGGCCGAGCAGCCAAGACACAGAAAGCGCGGCCGCGGCGATAATCGCAGAGGAGACGGACGGAAAGGCGATAACCGCAGAAGCGACAAGGCTCAGGAACAGGTGGCTCCGGATAAAGATGACCGCTATGAGGCGGAGGGCATTCTGGACATGGCAGAAGACGGGTTCGGATTCCTGCGGTTCAACAATTTCCTGACAAGCGACAAGGATATATATGTGGCGCCTGCCCAGATCAGAAGATTCAACCTTAAGACCGGAGACAAGGTCAAAGGCATCTGCAGACCGCCGAAGGGCGACGCCAGATTCGGTGCGTTGCTGTATGTGGTAAGCGTTAACGATGAAGAGCCCGGCGCGGCTATCCGCCGTCCGGACTTCAACCGGCTGACTCCGATTTTCCCAAATGAGAAACTGGTCATGGAGGACGGCAGGCATGAACTGAGCCTGCGGATCATCGACCTGATCGCACCGATCGGCAAGGGCCAGAGAGGCCTGATCGTCGCCCCGCCGAAGGCAGGAAAGACAGTGCTTCTGAAGAAGATCGCCAACAGCATCGAGAAGCACTATCCGGAAGTCGAGATGATCGTTCTACTGGTCGACGAGAGACCGGAGGAAGTCACGGATTTCAAACGCAGCCTGATCAACGAAAAAAGCGAGGTCATCTACTCCACCTTTGATGAGATGCCGCAGCACCATGTCAAGGTTGCCGAGATGGTCCTTGGCCGGGCGCAGAGACTGGCAGAGCAGGGTCGTGACGTAGTGGTCCTGCTGGACAGCATCACCCGTCTCGCCCGTGCATACAACTTGGTCGTCCCGCCATCCGGCAAAACCCTCAGCGGTGGTTTTGACCCGGGCGCGCTGCACAAACCGAAAAAGTTCTTCGGCGCCGCGCGCAAACTGGAAGAAGGCGGCAGTGTGACGATCCTGGCAACGGCGCTGGTTGAGACCGGAAGCCGCATGGACGACCTGATCTATGAAGAGTTCAAGGGGACAGGCAACATGGAACTGTTCCTCGACAGGAGACTGTCCGAGAAGAGGATCTTCCCGGCCATCGATCTGGCGAAATCCGGAACGCGCCGTGAGGACCTGCTGATGAACCAGGATGAGATGCAGGCTGTATGGGCCATGCGCAGAGCCCTCGGAGGCCGAGACAACATGGAAGCTACAGAAGCGATCCTGGACAACCTGCAGATGACAAGGGACAACCAGACATTCATTGAAGTAATACAGAAAGTAAGATTCAAATAGTAATTCAAACAGAAGAATTAAAAATACGGACCTGTTAGATGGACCTGAAGAAGATTTTTATCAAAGAAGCCTGTCCGACGAAGATGGGAGGGCAGGCCGTCATGGAAGGCATCATGATGAAGGGCGAGAAAAAAACCGCCCTCGCGGTGCGGGTTCCGGGCGGCAATATCGAAATCGAAACAAAGAAGACGAAAACCTATGGGAAGTGGATGAAGATCCCGCTCCTGCGGGGCGTTGTAGCGTTTGTCGATTCTCTCGTGTACGGAACGAAAACACTAATGGATTCGGCAAACATCCTGGAAGAATATGACGATGAAGAGTACGAGCCCGGCAAATTCGAGATCTGGTTCGAAAAGAAATTCGGCAGCGAAGCGCTTTGGAAACTGCTTATCAGCTTTTCCGTTGTTATCGCGCTGGCCTTCTCGATCGGCGTGTTCATCCTGCTGCCGACCTGGGTGGCGTCCGTCGCCAAACTGGTGACGACCAACGTCATCTGGATCAATCTGGTGGAAGGACTGCTTCGGATCGCCCTGTTCATCGGCTATATCTGGGCTGTGTCTTTCATGCCGGATATGAAGCGGGTCTTCCGGTTTCACGGCGCGGAGCACAAAACCATACACGCCTTCGAAAACCTGCCGCGGAAGGCCGGCGGTGAAAGCGACGGCGGCGCTTCTGCAATGCCGGATCTGAAGGGACTGACCGTGGCGGAATGCAGACAGTATCCGACTCTGCATCCGAGGTGCGGAACGAGCTTTCTCATGTTCGTATTTATCATTGCGCTTGCCTGCCATGTTCTTCTCGGCTGGCCCGTTCTATGGGTCCGGATCGTGACCAGACTGCTTTTGCTTCCCGTGATCGCGGGGCTTTCCTATGAGCTCCTGAAGTGGGCGGGGAGAAGCGACAACTGGGCAGTTAAAATACTCAGCATGCCGGGTCTGTGGCTGCAGAAGATCACCACTGCGGAGCCGGACGATGAGATGCTGGAGGTCGCGATCGAAGCCGTCAAAGCCGTGTGCGACGACACGCCGCCACGGAAATATACGATCCGGCAGGAAACAAGATACGAATACCCCCATGTGTGGGAGATTGAAGATAGACAGATAGAAGGATAGCAAATAGAGGATAGATGAAGACAAGAGTTCTGATCAAAGAAGGTGAATACAGATTGTCGAAGGCGGGCGTCATGGACGCGCGCATCGATTCTGAGGAGCTGTACTGCTTCCTGACGGGCTGCGACAGAGTCGTTCTGTTTCTGAACAAGGAACAGGAGGCCGACAAGGAGACCGAGGAAGCGTATTTTAAGCTGATCGAGAAGAGAGCGGCACGGGTGCCTTTGCAGCACATCACGGGCACGCAGGAGTTCATGGGCTTTGAGTTCAAGGTCAGCCCGGACGTGCTGATCCCGCGGCAGGAGACGGAAATCCTGGTGACCGAGGCGGCCCGGACGCTGATCGAGGGACGTAAAAGCGCGGCTCATGCAAAAGCACAAAAGCGCGGTAAGCTTTTCCGGATGTTCAGCTCTCCGCCGGAATACGATGTGCTGGATCTTTGCTGCGGCAGCGGCGCTATCGGAGTTTCGCTGGCCAAGATCTGCGAGGACATCTCTGTCACCGCATCGGATATCAGCAAGAAAGCGCTGGCGATTGCCGGTGAAAACGCGCGGAAGAACCGCGTTGAGATAGAATTTGTCTGCGGCGATCTGTTTGCGGCGATCAAATCCGGCGACCAGATGGATCCAAAGGCGGACCCGGCGGCGGGCAGTTCCGGCGCAGGTGGCTCAGGCAGGCCTCTGTGGCCGTCAAGGCTGCAGGGGAAGGGATCCCGTGTGCAGAGGTTTGATATGATCGTGAGCAATCCGCCGTATATCAAGAGAAGTTCCATCGCGGTGCTGCAGGAAGAAGTCAAAAGCCACGAACCGATGCTGGCTCTTGACGGCGGTGAGGACGGGCTGGATTACTACAGAAGGATCATCGACGAAGCGCACGATTATCTGAAGAGCGGAGGCTGGCTGTTCCTGGAAATCGGTTTCGATCAGGGGGAAGCGCTCCGCAAGATGATCATGGATACGGGCAGGTACAGCGTACCTGAGATCATACACGACCTGGCAGGACGCGATCGGGTCGTCAAGTGCAGGAAAAAGAAACCGGAATAGGGAACCAGAGAAGAAACCGGGAAACAGAAACCATGCTGAAAGCAGAGAAACAGATCCGGGAGACGATCTGCAAGCACAATCTGATAGAAAAGGGCGACCATATCGTAATCGGCCTGTCAGGCGGGCCCGATTCGGTGTGCCTGTTTCATGTGCTTCTCAAACTCAGAGAAGAGATGGACCTGACCATCCATCCGGTGCACGTCAACCACCAGTTCCGGCCGGGCGCAGCAGAAGCAGATCAGAATTACGTAGAGAGACTTTGCGCGGACGCCGGACTGAATCCCCATGTATTCACGGTAGACTGCAATGCGCTGGCAGAGCAGCTGGGCATGACAAGTGAGGAGGCCGGGCGTAAAGCGCGGTACGATGCCTTTTGCAGAGTGGCTGCGGAAGCGGCAGCAGAGGCTGCCGCTGCAAAGGCGGAAGACAGCGGCTGCACGTCGCCGGATGTGAAGATCGCGGTCGGTCACAACGCAGATGACCAGGCGGAGACGGTGCTGTTCAGGATCCTGCGCGGGACAGGAATGGACGGTCTGGCAGGCATGGCGTACATGCGCGAAGAGAAGCGTTCTGCCGATGCTGGCGAACCGGGCGGCACATTCCGGATCATCCGGCCTTTGCTTGATGTGCGGCGCGATGAAGTAGAGGACTACTGCAGCGCACAGGGGCTGCAGCCCGTCACAGATCACACGAACAACGAAGAAATATATACAAGGAATAAAATCAGACTGGACCTGATTCCATATATCGAAGAAAAATACAACACAAATTTCCGGGAGGGGCTGATCCGCATGGCGAAGATCGCCGCGGCGGACAAAGCGTACTTCTGGGAAGAGACGGCGCGGGCGTATGAGCAGCTGCGCATGCCGGCAGCGCCGAGAACAGAGACCGGCGCGGAAACAGATGCGGTTATCGCTCTCGACTGGCGCGGATTGGCTGAATGCCATGAGGCGCTGCGGCACCGGGTCATTCTGAAAGCCTTCGGCGAGATCGGACTGACGCAGGACATCACTGCGGAGCGCCTTGCTGCAGCCGACAAAATCATCCGGGGGAAGACCGGCGGCAAAACCGTCGAATTCCCGCACGGATATCTGCTGCGCGCCGGTAAAGGCGTAATCAGGTTCTGTAAATCAACTATCTGAACACTTTGGGGACCATATTAAATCTGCAGACACCATAGTGTTTCCATTTCTGGACCTGGGATGCTGTACGGACCCCGTAAATACCCATTTTCATTCCGTAAGACCTTACTCTCCGGACTGTGGCAACATTTACGTTTCGTATCGGAAGCGAAATTCCGTCGAAATGATACTTTCGCGCGTTCCGGATCTTCTTGTTTCTGACAGACGCTTTGTTGCTGCCCGTGCAGCACCAGATCTCCGTCGTTCTGTATCTTCTGTATTTTTTGAATTTCCGAAGGGTTTTGATGTTTGCGCAGAGAATATGAACCCGGTGTTTGCCTACCATGCGGATGATGTATTTAACAGCGCGGTCCGACAGTTTGCTTTTCACATCGAGCTCAACGATGAAGTTCCTGGAGCCGGAGACTCTCGCCTGCCTGTAAACGCATTTGAGCGCTTCGTTTAGGGTCGGGATCTTCTGGGGACCATATTTCTTCAGTCCATGCACGTGTCTGCGGATTTTGAAACTTTTTCTGTTCGCCCAGTTCACTCTGTTCGTTTTCTTGTTTACGCCTGTTTTATATTTCAGGTTGTTGTCATGCATTACAAGAATCAGAGGCGGTGAAGACTTTGACGTTGTCTTGGATTCCCAGATGTCCATTTCGATTCCGCCGAAACCGGCCTTAACTGCCTCCTGGAACGCAGGGAGTGTGTTCTCGGGCGCGCGCGCGCTCCGACCTCTGTATGCGACGAACAGGGTGTAGTCACGACCAAGTACGACCTTGACGATGACGACTTTGCGGAGACTGCCGTTTCTGTCATATCCGCAAATCGTGGCTTTGCCGAGCTTACGTCCTTTGATGACTCCTGCGGAAGAAACGGTAGCAACTCTTTTGTTAGAGGTTGTCCATCGTGTCATCGCTTCGGTCATGCCTGCCGGCGTTGTGGATTTCAACGTGTGGTTTGCCCGGATGATTATTCTTTCGCGTACAACAGCAATCGACATTGGCGCCGCTTCAGACTGCAGCATTACCGCAGGGTCTGTCTCCGCAGCAGG
>CAMOXP010000096.1 GCA_946629205.1 uncultured Bacillota bacterium | reverse complement strand
GGATTCATTCCAGGGCCGGAACACATATGAGGACTCATTCCTGCGCCGGACTGCGCCGGAGTGCGCAGAAAAAAAGCGCAGCCGGCATAAACGGATTCCCGTTTTCCGGACTGCGCTTTTTTGTGTATTATCAGGGCTGCCTGACAGCCCTTCCGCATACGTCATGTGAAACCCGGTATCTGACATCAGGTCAGACTTCAGCTGCCGGCGCGGGACATGACATCATCTGAGAGGTTATGCCGGCTGTCGCGCCAGGCCTCAGGTCAGATACCTGATCTGGCATCGGGTCAGACACCGGGCTTCTTGTCTGTCAGGAGTGCCTGACTTCTTCTCAGGCAGCATCCACGTTTTTGGTCGCGACGACGTCAACGCCTGTTCCGCAGACATCCTTGATCACGATGTCGCCGATGTGGACCGGAGCTGCGACTATAGCATGATTGATCGCGTCCATACATGCGAAGATCTTCTCTTTGGGGATATTCCCTTTGGTCTTTACGCTGCAGCGCTCTTTGTCACCGCCTGTAACGATGACGGTAGATGTAACTGTGCGCTCAGGATGGGTTACCTCCTGACGGGCATATTTGTCACCGATCGCACAGGTGTTGCCTTTGACGCTGAAGACTTCTTCGCCCTCAAATTCCACTGTGATCTGGCAGCCCATAGGGCAGCCGATACAGGTCAGATTTCTTTTTTCCATAATCATTAATCTCCTGATTTATAAAGGCCGGGAGCAGGTGCTAAGGACTCTGTCCTGTCTCCCGCTGCAATTGAGTCCATGGCATCGCGGACACCGGATGGTGCGGCACGATCCCTGTCCCTTAGCCGCGATCATTCAGCTTCAATCTTGATGGTGATCGTCTTGAGGTCGGGGCACTCCTGCAGTTTCTTCTTCTGGAGGATGATCTGCTCCATCTCGCCGGGTGCCATGATTCTCTTTTTGCGGTGCTGGACGCGCTCATCGTCAAAGTAGACGCTGACATAGCTGTCCTTGAAGACCGCGCCGACACGGAAGCGGACGGTGAGGTTGTCTTCCATGCGGGAGACATTGATGGTTCCGGGAACGGTGTAGCGGGCACCCTCTGTGGCGATCAGTTTGATGTCCCCGCCTTCCTTCGCGTCTTTGCAGCCGCTCTGGACATAGGCGGCAGCGTTGGCGCCCGCGCGGGTCGCCTCTTCGGAGACATAGTCTACGAGGTCATGCACGTGGAGGACATTGCCGCATGCGAAGACGCCGGGGATGCTGGTCTCGAGAATCTCGTTGACAGCGGGTCCGTTGGTAACAGGATTCATTTCGACGCCTGCGCCGCGGGACAGTTCGTTCTCAGGGATCAGTCCGGTGGAAAGAAGGAGTGTATCGCAGGTATAGCGCTCCTCTGTACCGGGGATGGGTTTCATGTCGGGGCCGACTTCGGCGATCGTAACTGCGGAGACGCGCTCCTTACCCTCGATGTCCACGATCGTGTGGGAGAGCTTAAGCGGAATGCCGTAGTCGTCCAGACACTGGACGATATTTCTCTTCAGACCGCCGGAGAAAGGCATGAGTTCTGCGACGACCTTGACGATCGCCCCCTCAAAAGTCATGCGGCGGGCCATGATCAGGCCGATATCACCGGAACCCAGGATAACGACTTCGCGGCCGGGCATGTAGCCTTCCATATTGACCAGACGCTGGGCTGTGCCGGCGCTGTAGATACCTGCAGGGCGATAGCCGGGGATGTTCAGGGCGCCTCTGGGCCTCTCGCGGCATCCCATCGCCAGGATCACGGCTCCCGCCTTGACCTGGAACATGCCCTCGGTGCGGTTCATGGCTGTGACGACCTTGTCATTGGAGATGTCCATGACCATAGTGTCCAGCTTATATTCGATGCCCAGGTCATAGACCTGTTCGATAAAGCGATATGCGTACTCGGGACCGGTCAGCTCTTCTTTGAATGTATGAAGACCGAATCCGTTGTGGATGCACTGGTTCAGGATGCCGCCCAGTTCTTTGTCACGTTCAATGATGAGGATGCTGTCCGTGCCCGCCTTTTTGGCGGAAACCGCAGCTGCAAGGCCGGCAGGGCCGCCGCCGACGATCACGATATCATAGGAAATCATGCCTGCCATTACTGCGCACCTCCTTTCGTTCTCTCAAGGACCATCTTGGAATCTCCGCCGAGTTTTGTGATTTTCTCCATAGGAATTCCAAGCTCTCTGTTGATGATCTCCATTGTGCGGGGTGAGCAGAATCCCGCCTGGCATCTGCCCATTCCGGCTCTGGTTCTGCGCTTCACGCCGTCAAGCGAGCGGGCTCCGAGCGGACGATGGATCGCGTCCATGATCTCGCCCTCGGTGACCATCTCACAGCGGCAGATGATGCGGCCGTAAGCGGGCTCCTTTTTGATGAGCTCGTTGCGCTCTTCAATCGAGAGATCCGAGGGATTCAGGATACCTTTTCTGGTTCCGGTCCACTCTTCCTTCTCTTCCAGGCCCATTTTCTCCTTCATCATCTGACCGACATATTCTCCGATCGCGGGAGAAGAGGTCAGACCGGGTGATTCGATACCTGCGCAGTCGATGAAGTGAGGAGCATCCTCGACCTCGCCGATGATGAACTCATGGCCGTCCTCGTGAGCGCGAAGGCCGGCGAAGGAGGTGATCACCTGGCGGATGGGCAGGTTGCGGACATGATCGCCTGCTTTGGAAATCAGATCATTGATTCCTGCAGCTGTAGTGGCATTGGCTTCTTTGTCCTCAATATCGATAGCTGTAGGGCCTACGATGAGGTTGCCGTGAACGGTCGGGGAGACCAGAACGCCCTTGCCGAGCTTTGTGGGCTGAGGGAAGATTGTGTGGCTGACATGACCGCCGACAGTCTTGTCGAGCAGGCAGTAGTCGCCGCGTCTGGGGGTGATATGGATCTTCTTTTCAGAGACCATATTGTGGAAATAATCCGCATATACACCTGCGGCATTGATGACATATTTTGCCTTGTACTCGCCATTATTGGTGCGGATCTTCCAGATGGGCTGACCGCATTTTTCGCAGGTCGCGGGGGTCAGTTTTTCGACTTCCGTATTGAAGAAGAATTCCACGCCGTTTACGTTGGCGTTCTCAGCCATGGCGATATTGAGCATGAAGGGACAGACGATTCCGCTGGTAGGCGCATAGAGAGCCGCCACCACCTTCTCGGAGAGGTTGGGCTCCTTTTCAAGCGCTTCTTCGCGGTTCAGGATCTGAAGTCCCTTGACGCCGTTGGCGACACCGCGGTCATACAGATCCTTCAGACCGTCCTTCTCGGACTCGTGAATACACACGACCATAGCTCCGTTTCTCTTGAACGGAATATCCAGATCCGCTGCGAGCTGATCCATCATTTCATTGCCGCGCACGTTGAAGCGGGCCATGAGAGAACCCTCAGCCGCGTCAAATCCGGCGTGGATGATGGCGCTGTTGGCCTTGGATGTGCCGCAGCATACATCTTCTTCTTTCTCCAGTACACAGACGTTCAGTTTGTAGCGGGAGAGCTCGCGTGCTACCGCGCTTCCCGTGACGCCTGCGCCGATGATGATTACATCATACATAAGTTGTTTCCTCCTGATGGTTTGAAACGATCAGATTTACAGACAATTCTGTACTATTTTGCAAAAAATGGAGCCGGACAATCCTTGCCCCTTCAAAAAGGGGGGTTATGATTACCTGACTCCATCTCCGCAATGATCAATAATTCACTTATAAAGCGGAAGTACAGGCAGAATCAGATCGAATAATAGTTGGTGTTCTGATCATGCACTGTATGACAGATTGGTTCTGTCTTTTCCTGAATCTTTTTCTCCCGTCGCTCTGATCAAGATTCATTTGTCCGGGTCATGATTTTCAATCACGAACACAGATTCTCAATACTCAGATTATGCCGGGAAAGGCATGATGCCATAGACGAGTGCCGCAACGACTGCGCCGCAGATCGGAGCGATCACAGGGATCCATGCATAGCCCCAGTCCGCATCCTTGTTCTCGCCGGGGCACATAAGTGCGAAGCAGAGACGAGGGCTCAGATCTCTGGCTGCGTTCATTGCATATCCTGTCACGCCGCCGAAGGAGAAGCCGATGGCCATGATGATGCCCCATACGAAGACGAAGTTGAGGCCGGTATCTCCGGCTACAGTCTGGCCGATGCCCAGGATTGCGAACATCAGAACGAAGGTGTCAACAAACTCTGAGAAGAAGTTGAGACCGGTGTTGCGGATGGAAGGAGCTGTGCAGTAGCAGCCGCGCTTGACATCATTCTCGGGTGTTGCCGCAAGGTGATCATGATACATGATGGTAAGGATCGCAGCGCCGACAAAGCCGCCGACCATCTCGCCGATCACATAGAAAGGAACCAGGCCCCAGGATACGCTGCCATTGACAGCCAGTGCGATTGTAACGGAAGGATTGAAATGCGCGCCGGTGGCTTTCCCGAAGATAAACGCGGGAACCATAACTGCAAGGCCCCAGCCGATGCCGCCGTGGGTACTTGTGCCGCCCTTCTGGCCGGACTTGTTCAGGTTCAGGTTCATGCAGACGCCGTCGCCGAGAAGGACGAGCATCGCGGTACCAACCAGTTCACAGATCAGAATACTCATACCGTTCATAATAAACCCCCTTTTAGGTTCTGCGCCGGACCGGTTAAGTCCGGCGCCGGTGTATAAATGAATGATTACTGTTTATGCAAAGACCATCCGCCGCGTTTCCCCGCGCTGCCGTCCGGTCTGTTTGCACTTGTTGCGGAATCTGTCCGGCTGTCTGTCAGATATGGTCTGTATCAGTTATCACGCCATAATCTGATCAACAGTGCCGGCAGAATCTGTTTTCAGCTGCTTTGATGACTCAGACAGCACACTGTCCGATCACTCTTTTGCCCAGCCGAGAGTAGCGTTGACAGCCTTCTTCCAGCCCCTGAGCTCTTCCTGCCTTGTGGCATCGTCCATAGCGGGCTCGAATACTTTGTCCAGTGCCCAGTTCTTGATAACGTCTTCTTTGTTGGACCAGAAACCAACTGCAAGGCCTGCCAGATAGGAAGCACCCATAGCGGTTGTCTCTACGCACTCAGGACGCTGAACAGGGGTGTTGATCAGGTCGGACTGGAACTGCATCAGGAAGTTGTTCTTGCAGGCGCCGCCGTCGACCTTCAGGGAGCTGAGCTTGACGCCCGAGCCTTCTTCCATGGCTGCCAGAACATCGTGGGTCTGGAATGCCAGAGATTCAAGAGTCGCACGAATGAGGTGATACTTGTTGACGCCGCGGGTCAGGCCCATGATAGCTCCGCGTGCATAGGGATCCCAGTAGGGAGCGCCCAGGCCGGTGAAGGCGGGAACGACATAGCAGCCGTTTGTATCTTCGACGCGGGTTGCGAAATACTCGGAATCAGGAGACTGATCCACAACCTTCAGCTCATCGCGCAGCCACTGGATGGCAGCGCCGGCCACGAATACAGAGCCTTCCAGAGCGTACTCGACCTTGCCGTCGAGACCCCATGCGATGGTGGTCAGCAGGCCATTGTTGGGATACATGGGCTTCTCACCGATGTTCATCAGCATGAAGCAGCCAGTGCCGTAAGTGTTCTTTGCGTCGCCGGGTGTGTAGCAGGTCTGTCCGAACAGAGCCGCCTGCT
>CAMOXP010000095.1 GCA_946629205.1 uncultured Bacillota bacterium | reverse complement strand
CAAAGGTCAGGATGTTCAGCTCGCAGTCCTTATCGATGATGGTCCGCAGGTCAGCGGTTTCTCCGTCGATCTCCGCCAGGCAGGCTGCTCTGGCAAGGCCTTCGCTGATGTCACGGGCAATGTCATAAGCCGACATCGCTTCCGCGTATTCTTTCTTGCTTCCGTCTTTCAGTGTGATGATCAATTCATTCTCCTCCATTCATTTTTTCTGTACTCGCCTGTGGGGATTTTCCATGCCAGGGTTCCCCGGCTTCAGCCGGCTAGGAAACTACGGCGCAGAATACAAAAATCCCTCCCGGCAATCTGTCAGAAGGGACGCATACACAACTTTTATAAATGTATCCGTGGTTCCACCCATCTTCCGAAGCGCTCTATTCGGCTCCGGCACTCATTTCGGCTTTTCACGCGGCCAGGCGGGCAGGATTGGTGCCGCTCGGAGGTGGTCTTCGGCTTGCCTGTGTCTGAGATGATCCCAGCATCCATCTCTCTCTGGAAGGCACAATGGCCAGCGTACTGTCCTCGTCAACGCTTTACTCATGCATACTAACACCCGGAGGAGCAAAAGTCAACGAAAAACCCCCTCGCCGATACAGGCAAAAATCTGCTACAATAAAACACAGAAACAGCATCAAGCAAAAGCAGGAAAAAGGAGAATGATCATGGCAAGAGAAAAAAGTCTTTGGGAGATATATACGGATGAGCAGAGAGCAGAGATGGAGAACCTGTGCATCTGCTATAAGGATTGTCTGAACCGGGGCAAGACCGAACGCGAATGCGTGAGCATTTCCATCGAGATGGCGGAGCAGGCGGGCTACCGGAATCTGGCCGACTGCATCGCGGAAGGCGCGAAGCTGAAAGCAGGCGATAAGGTCTACGCCCAGTACAACGGCAAGACGCTGGTGCTCTACCACATCGGGGAGGAGCCGATCGAAAAGGGCATGAACATTCTGGGCGCCCACATCGATTCGCCGCGCATCGACGTCAAGCAGAATCCGCTCTATGAGAGCAACGGGTTCAGCTACTTCGATACGCACTATTACGGCGGCATCAAGAAGTACCAGTGGGTCACGATCCCGCTGGCCATCCACGGCGTCGTCATCAAGAAGGACGGAACAAAGGTCGATGTCGTCCTGGGCGAAAACGAGGACGAGCCGGTCTTCGCGATCACCGATCTGCTCATTCATCTGGCCGGCAAACAGCTGGAGAAGAACGCAAGGGAAGTCATCGATGGCGAAGGTCTCGACCTGCTGATCGGATCCGTTCCGGCACCGAAAGCAGGCGATGACGCGGACCTGACAGACGAAGAAAAGAAGCTGGCCAAGACGCCGCTCAAGGCGAAGATGCTCAGCATTTTCAAGGAAAAATACGACATCGAGGAAGAGGACTTCCTGTCGGCGGAACTTGAGATCGTTCCCGCCGCAAAGGCAAGAGATCTCGGCTTCGACAGCAGCATGGTCATGTCCTACGGGCAGGACGACCGGATCTGTGCATTCACATCTCTGCTGGCCATGCTGCACATTGACACCCCTAAGCGCACGGCCTGCTGCCTCTTAGTCGATAAAGAGGAAGTCGGAAGCCAGGGCGCCAGCGGCATGCAGTCCAGATTCTTCGAGAACATGACTGCGGAGCTGCTGTCCCTGATGGGATATCCGTCGGCGATTTCCCTGCGCCGCGCGATGCAGAATTCGACCATGCTGTCTTCTGACGTCAGTGCAGGTTTTGACCCGATGTTTGCGGATGTGTTCGATGCGAAGAACGCAGCCTTCCTGGGCAAGGGCGTTGTCTTCAACAAGTTCACGGGAGCCAGGGGAAAGAGCGGTTCCAACGACGCCAATCCGGAATTCATGGCAGCCATCCGCCGCATTCTCGATGAAAACGAAGTGCAGTTCCAGACTGCCGAACTCGGCAAAGTCGACGTGGGAGGCGGCGGGACCATCGCCTACATCATGGCCAACTACGGCATGGAAGTCATCGACTGCGGTCTGGCCGTGCTCTGCATGCACGCGCCCATGGAAATCTCCAGCAAAGCCGACATTTACGAAGGCTTCCGCGGCTACAAAGTGTTCCTGGAGAACATGACGAATATCTACGAGTGAAATGGCTGGGCAGAAGCAGAACTACCAGCATGTGGTCCACACGTTCGGACCATTATATAACGAAGACTCCGGGATCCTGATCCTGGGATCGATCCCATCCCCGGCGAGCCGGGAGGTGGGATTTTACTATGGGCATCCGCGGAACCGGTTTTGGCAGATGCTTGCCGAGCTGTATGGGATGCCTTTGCCTGAAAGTATTGAAGAGAAGAAAGCGCTCGTGCTTTCGCACGGGCTGGCCCTGTGGGATGTGATCGAGGAGTGCGATATCATCGGCGCATCTGACAGCAGCGTGAAGAACGCCCTGCCGACGGACATCCTGTCGCTTCTGGGCAAGACGCAGATCCAAACGATCCTGTGCAACGGCGCCCTGTCGAAGAAAATCTACGACCAGTACCAGCTGCCGCGGACCGGGATCCCGGCACAGAAGATGCCGTCGACCAGCCCGGCCAACGCCGCGTGGTCGCTGGAGCGGCTGAAAGAGGAGTGGGGGGAATCACTATTGCGGTGAAGAACCCGATTCTTTTGACAAAATCTCGCTGAAAAGTGCACAAACGCCAAAGCCAAAGGAACGTGTATAATATACGCATACACGCATAACGGCTTAAGAAAAGGCATCAAGGTGACTGTGAAATAGTGTTTGAGAAATCGGAGCGGGACGATATGTTCCGCTCTTTTGTTATGCAAAAAAGACGTTGACAAAGGAAAAAACGGTATTTAATTACTGACTAGCTTGCTGCCCGGCAATACATCATTGCTGAATCTCAACAATCTGATCATTGAAATCGATACATCCACAGAGACATCTGATGCATCCGTCAATATGTCTGAAGATGGAAATCGCGGTTCAGGAGGAAGCCCTTCTGCCCATGATGAGGGCGAAAATGACAGCGAGGACGCCGAAGGGAATAAAGCAGCTGAAGGTAATGGCGTAGGAGCCGGTAGCCGTATAGACGACACCGCCCAGATACGGACCGAGGAAAGCTGCGAAGATGAGCTGGGAGCTGCTGAGACCGAAGTTCGCTGAGAAGTATTTGTTCCCGAAGGTGCGGGCGACGGCTGTTGAACTGGTTGGAGGCGCTGCGCCGAAGCTCAGACCCAGCAGGAAGCAGCCGGCGATCAGCACCGGCAGGGTCTCCGTCCGGATGCCGACAGCGGTCACAATGGTAGCCAGCAGGAAAATGGTGCTCGCGAGGAACATGTTTCTGCGGATCCCCAATTTGTCGTAGCCGGTTCCGTACACGATACGGCCGAAGCCGTTCGCGAAGGATGTGATCCCTGCGATCAGAGCGGCGCTTTGTGCAGACACGCCCATGCCCATTACGCACGGCGCGATGTGTCCCATCAGCGCCAGACCGGATGCTGACAGCACCATGCAGAAGAAAAACAAAATCCAGAATTCCAAAGTCCGGACAGCCTGAGCCGGGCTTTTGTCATTTGACGAAACCTGCGGCGAAAGCTGCTCGGACGACGTTTCGTTCAGATCCGGATCCGGCTCGGGATCGGAAGCTTTTGCAGCAGGAGCCAGGGCGTTGGCTGTCTGCATCAGGATGCCGGACAGGGCGAGGAGCATAGACATGATCACGCCCAGAAGCACGAAGACAGACCGCCAGCCGATACTGCCCATCAGCGCGGTGCAGATCGGGCCGAGAATCATAGCGCCCATGCCGTATGCCATCATCATCGTGCCGGACATGAGTCCCTGTCTGGCAGGGAACCACTTGGAGATCACCGAGATGATCTCGACATAGGAGAATCCGACGCCGGCGCCGCAGCACACTCCATAGCAGATATAAAAACCAAGCAGACTGCCGGCGCGGGAGGTCATGATGAATCCCGTGGCAATCAATACGGCCGCAATGATGAGAGAAATCAGTGGCTTGTCTTTTTTACCGTTGAAGAATCCGCCGAACATCATGGACAGGCAGAAGGCCATGATGGAAATGGTAAATGTCAGAGATGTTTCCGACCGGGACCAGCCGAATTCATTTTCGAGCGGTACGACGAAAATGGACCACGCGTAAATCAGTCCCAGGAAAATCAGTGTCAGTAACGAAATGATGATAGTCAGTATTTTCAGCTTCATGAATAAAGTGTAACTGAGAGCAGCGGGACATGCAAGGTGAATCACGCAAGGTGAATCCTGAATCAATACAAAATACAATCTCAGTACATTTATGTAGCAAATTCGATGTGGACGAAGTCGGCAAGCAGGCGTAAAATGTTCTGCGGAATTAAATGAATCCATCTGAAACTATCGCACGAAACGGAGGAATACAGTGCTTTACGGAGAAAAAAACAAGGAAAAACTGAGAAGTATGGCCTTTGGCTATGGAAATAAAGAGGACGGGTCCATCATCCCGAAATACAGCATGAATGAGGAGTCCATCGACCCGGATGCGGCGAAGGCGCTGATCATGAACCAGCTGCTGGATGAAGGAAATTCGCGGCTGAACATGGCGACGTTCTGCCAGACATATATGGAAGACCAGGCTGAGGAACTGATGGCCGCGACCTTAAGCAAGAACGCCATTGACAAATCGGAGTACCCGCAGACGGCGGAACTTGAGAACCGGTGCGTGAACATCCTGGCGAATTTGTGGAACGCCCCGGAGGGTTCGGACTATCTGGGCACCTCGACCGTGGGCAGCAGTGAAGCCTGCATGCTGGCCGGCATGGCTATGAAATTCCGCTGGAGAAGCCAGGCGATCCGGATGGGCGTAAATGTGCGCTCCAGGAAACCGAACCTGATCATGAGTTCAGCTTACCAGGTCTGCTGGGAGAAGTTCTGCGTCTACTGGGATGTGGAACTCCGCGTCGTTCCGGTCACGAAAAACGACATGACACTGGACATGGACACTGTCATGGATTACGTGGATGAATACACTATTGGTATAGCGGCGATTCTGGGCACGACCTACACAGGAGAGTACGATGACGTTGAGACCTTGAATAAACTGGTGGGAAAATACAACAAAGAGCACCCGAACCTTCCGGAACTCGTGATTCACATCGACGGCGCCAGCGGCGGCATGTTCGCTCCGTTCGTGGAACCGGAACTTGAGTGGGATTTCAGATTGGATAACGTAGTTTCCATCTCAACTTCCGGTCACAAGTACGGACTGACTTATCCGGGCGTTGGCTGGGTTGTGTGGAAAGATGAGAAATATCTCCCGGAGGAGTTGATTTTCCGCGTCAGTTATCTGGGCGGCGAGATGCCGACCATGGCCATCAACTTTTCCAGAAGCGCCAGCCAGATCGTCGGACAGTACTACAACTTCCTGCGCTTCGGCAGGCAGGGATATGCGCACATCCATTCGAAGACCCAGGAGATCGCCACGGTGATCGGCGAATGGATCGAGGAAACAGGATTGTTCGAGCTTTACAACAGAGGTTCGCGCCTGCCGATCGTATGCTATAAACTGAAAACCGAAGCCAAGTACTGGGACGGAACGGAGATCGTATGGAATCTTTACGACCTTTCTGACAGACTTCGCATGTTCGGCTGGCAGGTTCCGTCCTATCCGCTCCCCGACGGAGCAGGTGAAGTGACCGTGCAGCGAATCGTCTGCAGAGCGGACCTGACCTACAATCTGGCGG
>CAMOXP010000094.1 GCA_946629205.1 uncultured Bacillota bacterium | reverse complement strand
TTTTCTGAAAACACCAACGCTTATATGTCCTGCGCCGGCTGTACGGAGAAACTCTGCCGGCATAAAAAACAGCTCACTTCGCTGTGGAAGCGAAATGAGCAATTCTTCATGAATCGGGTCAGGTTGCTGCGCAAAACTCCATCTGACAGTTAATCGATTCCCTCTCCCCGGAATATGACGCTGCGGTACCGGAGCAGATATCCGACCCACGCGCCGATGAGCGTCGCGAGACTGCCGAAGATGACGTCCAGCGCGATGGCGCCGCCCAGCATGTTCGCAATGATGCATCCGATGAACAGCCCGGGAACTGCCGCAGGCGTAAACATCGGCAGGATCATCAGCATCTCCGCGATCCTGACCTGCATCGGACCGAAGGATATGGGTGCGAAGATCACAGTCAGCACAACGTAGACCGCTGCGATCACCGCACCGTATGTAATTCTCAAAATATTTGTGTTTCTGTTATCTGCCATTTATCGTTTGCTCCGAGTTTCTGCAGGATTCCCTGCGTCAGATTCCGCCCTGAAATGCATTGTGAAGTGATCGATCTAGTTGTCGTAATCAGGGAACGCAGACGCCGTTCCTTCTTTCAGTTTGATGACTGTCTCAGTCGTTCCGAACGCGGCGCTGCCTGTATAGGCAGTCTTTTCGTACATGAAATCGATGGCAGACTCCTCGCCTGATCCGGCACTGAAATATCCGCTGCCGGAGTCGAACCGGAATTTCAGATAGACCGTCTGTCCGGCTGTGATCTGAAGTCCGTCTGAAGGAATCGCGCACCAATTTTTATTGTCTTTGCTGTAAGACTTGAGGGTGATCCTCTGCTGTCCGTAGTCCTTACCTCCGTCTATAGTCTCGTAAACCGGTCCTTCGAAGCCCGCGCCGCTCTGCAGGGTGAGCACGCCGTTGTACTTATCGCTGACCAGCCGGATCGAGAATTCCTTCACTGTTCCCGCCTCTGTCATCGCTTTCGCGGAGTATTTCCCTTCAAAATTCAGTGCAGAAAGCTTCACAGTATTTGAACTGGGGGAATATTTCTTCTTGCCAAACCTCTTCACATAGGTCCTGGCCTTGTAACAGTAAGTCTCCCCCGGCCGGACTGTATCGTCCAGATAGGTTTTACCGCAATCGAATTTCCCCTTTTCAATGTCTTTGACCTTGATCTTCTGATACTCTGACTCGCCTTCCGCCTTGCGGAAGATATCAACGCCGGAAGGCGTCATGCCATCTGTACGCTGCACATACAGGTAGAGCTTGCTTTTGCTGTTGCAGTAATTCTCCCCGTAACCGCCGTCGATCAGATCCGGCCTCTGCAGTCCCGGGCACTGATAGTATGTTGCGCCGGGTCGATAGGAATCGCAGACCAGTTTTGCCTTGCCGCCGGTCTTCCTGTAACCCCGGATGACATAATCGTAATAGCAGCCCTGCCGTACCTCACGATCCTTCCAGGCGCTCTTCCATCCGGCGACCTTCTTCACTCTTTTGTAACCGGACATCGGAACCGGCTCAATGTCGTAGATGTCCTTCACCCTGAATTCCGTCCGGTAGATCACATAATAAGATACCTTCCGGTTCTGCGGCTTGTTCCATTTCACCTTGATGCTTTTCATGGCAGGAACCAGAGAATACTTGATTGCCTGCACTTTTCCCGCCGCAGAAACATTCTCCGCCGAAATCGCCGGACCCATGGACACTGCAATGACTAACGCAAGCAGCAAAACCAGCAGCCGTTTCGTCTTCTTCATTTCGTTAAGTCAATCTTTCGTTTAGTCGATCACATCTTCCAGCCTGTCAACGGTTGCTTTGTCCATGCCATATTCTTCACCGCCCAGGCCCTGGCTTGTAACGGTATAGCAGTCTTCTGTGTCTCCCCACTGGATCACGATAGCGGAGCCCTTCTCCATGCCGTAGCAGTCTACTACATCATCCGCATCGTCTCCGACCTGCTGGGTCCAGTGCTCAGGGAAGCTGTCCAGGTCGCGGTCCGTCATCGGTCCGCCGTAGATCCCGGATGCCTTCCGGACATAAATGCCAATCGCTCCTTCTTCGTAATATGCCTGCGCGACTTTGTCCAGGTATGAAAAGGCAGGATCGCTGAAGGTCAGATCATTGATCTGCAGCTGCTGCGGAACTTCGAAATCCTCCGTTCCCGCGCCTTTGGCTGCTTCTGCTGCGGACGACACTTTTGTCCACGGATCCTTCTCTTCCGCGGTGATCAGAGAAATGACCGCTGTTCCGTTGGTCTTCTCGAGGACTGTCGCATTGACCATGTAATCTCCTGCAGCGAATCCGCATTCGATCGGTTCTGTGCCGGACACTTCCACATCGAACTCCGGCTTTCCCTTCGGTTCAAAATCCTCCGCGTCCGCATTCGCATCAGCCGACGCCTCCATCGGATAGAACTCGACCAGGACCTTGCCTTCTTCGAAATTCGGCTCGATCTTAACATCGTCTCCCTCGCCGACCGTAAAGGCGCCCGTCGCCCCTATCATGCCCTCGTCTGCATTCTCCGCCGTGATCTCAACATTCAGATCTTCATTGACGACGACCCCGAAATTGGATTTGCCGCATCCTGCAAAAGCTACCGCAAGTGCTGCGATACAAGCGATGATCCATACTGTCTTTTTCTTCATGTCTGTAACTCCTTCTTCTTTATCTCAATTGCCTTTATTGATTACTCTCCCTGTTTCTCCTTGCCAGCCACGCAATCGCGCTTGATACAGCCTCAACGGCCAGCGCTGCGATCCCTGCAAAGGAACCGATAGACCAGTAAGTTCCCATATCCATCGCCCCGGCGCCGGACAGCAGATCTGAAACTGCTAAGTACAGGACAACGCCCAGATAAACCGCAGGTGCCGCGATCCATTTTATTGGTGAGCAGACCCTCCATCCGTACCAGCCTCCGATCACCGCGCCGGCAAGCGGAAACAAAAACATAAATACGATCACGCCAACCAGGATCGCAACACCTGTGTCCGTTGAATTTGACGCGACGATCCCGAGAATGATGCCGGCGATCACCGCCGCGATTGCAAAAAGTATAGGCCAGTGCTTTTTTATCATGATAATGCCTCCCCTTCCTTGGCCACATTTCTCACCATTATAATAATACTACAGAAACTGTATCAAATACTACGATTTGTGCTAGAATATACCCAACGCAGCGATGAATTCGGAGAGACGATATGGACGAGCTCAAGATTCTGGACAAATCAATCAACATCGGAAGCATAACCTCCAAAAACAGGTTCTGTATCCAGCCCATGGAGTCAGGCGACGCTACCCTCGAAGGACTTCCAAGCAAATACACCATGGAACGGTATCACCGCTACGCTTCGGGCGGAGCGGGAATCGTCGTGATCGAGGCGGTGACGCTGCAGTATCGGTCCCGGAGCACGGAGCACCAGCTGCTGCTGGACCCCGAAAACGCGCAGAACATGAATTTCTGGCGCCGTTTCTTCAGGACTATGAAGGACTGCTACCCGGACACTCTCTTTATCATGCAGCTTCAGCATGCGGGAGAGTTCTCTTCCGATGTGTTTTCCGAACGCGTCTGCGTGAAACCGCATCCTGCTTTTGGAGGCAAAATCATCAACGCCGACTATGCGGATAAAGTCATAGATCAGACCATAGCCGCCGCCCGGTTTTTGTATGACGCCGGATGCGACGGGGTCGATATCAAATTCTGTCACGGCTATCTGGGGTCCCAGATCCTGAGGCCGTACAACGACCGTGAATGGAAATACGGCGGCTCCTGGGCGAACAGGAGCAGTTTCGCGTTCAACATGTGCGAAGGCATCCGCCGGCACATCCCTGACAGAGGTTTTCTGGTAGGCGCCAAAGTCTCTGCTTTTGAAGACTTTGACGGCGGCCAGACCTTCGAGGAATCTCTGGATCTGATCCGAGGCCTTGAAGCCCGGGGCGCCGACTTCTTCATTGAGAGCCTCGGAAACGCCTACTTCAGCTGGTCCCTCATGGCGCCCGGCGGCAAAGACCGCGGCAACGTCTACAAACATCTGGCCGCCGCTAAAATCATAAAAGACAGCCTGGCTCCGGGAACGGTCCTCATTGGCGGAGGTCTCAGCGCCCTGGGCAGCCGGCTGCCGGTCGTTTCTGAATACGGGATCTATAATGGCCTGTTCGATATGGCCGGACTGGGACGTCAGGCTTTTGCAGACCCGTCCCTTCCTGCCAAATACGCAGAAGACCGGTTGGAGGAAGTCCATTGGTGCCGCTGCTGCGACAAGTGCGGTGAACTTCTCCGTTCCGGCCGTCAATCTTACTGTGTCTTTATCTAGTCTTTAGTGTTAAAGTGTGATTTCTTTTTATACTCCGATAGCCTAAACTCCGGTGACTCGCTTGATAATGCCCTCGATGTCCATCAGCTCCGGTTTTCGCGGATTTGTCTGAGTGCAGACGTCTGCCATAGCCGCTTCCGCCATCTCCCTTCTGATCGCATTTACATTTTCCGTGCAGATATCCATCTTGGCGAGTGTATCCGGTATCCCGAACAAACGGTTCATATCCCGAACCTTGCTGCAGAGACTGCTGACCGCCAAAGGAACACTTGAATACGGCAGCCCGATCAGCTTGGAAAGACGCTGCATCTTCCTTGCCGCTACGGTCTCGGTGCCGCTTTCCAGGAAGGCGTTGAATTCTATCACATGGGGCAAAAGCAGCGCATTCGCTCTGCCGTGTGGAATGTGGAATTTCGCACCGATCGCATGGGCGATGCTGTGATTGATTCCCAGACCCACCATGTTGAATGACATCCCGGCAAGACACGCTGCGTTATGGACCTTCTCTCTCGCTTCAAGATCATCTCCGTGCGCATAGGCATACGGAAGGAAACGCATCAGCAGGGTCACTGACTTTTCTGCCAGCGCGTCGGTAAAGTCATTGGACTTGGTCGACAGATAGGATTCGATTGCATGGGTCAGCGCATCCATACCTGTGTCCGCGGTGATGTTCGGCGGCATCGACTTGACGAGCTCCGGATCGAGGATCGCAACATGCGGCTGCAGCGCTTCGTCAACCAGCGGATATTTCATCCCTTTTTCCGCATTTGTGATCACAGAGAACTGGGTGACTTCCGATCCGGTTCCGCTTGTGGTCGGTACCGCATAGAAGCATTTGATAGTGTGGCGCCCGGATTTCCAGGCCATGTACGCCATGCCTTTGGCAGCATCGATCGCGGAGCCTCCGCCCACTGCGATCATGTAGTCCGCGCGGCACTCCGATAAGAAGTTGATGCCCTCCGCAATTACTTCTGTGGGAGGATCCGGCACGACTTTGTCAAAAATGTGCACGGTGCAGCGCTCAAGATGCTCCGTGATCTTCTCGACCATGCCGGACTTTCTGATAAACTCGTCGCAGACGATGATCACATTCGCGTCATCGATATCATCCAGCGCGCAGAGTGAATCCCTGCCAAAAAAGAGGTTTGATTTCAGTTTAAAATTATCCATGCTGTTTACCTATTGCTATCTGCCTATTGCTATATTCTTGTTGCGTGCTTTTGCGTTGTTCTTATTTTACTAGAATTCCCGTTTAATATCAACGTCGTGCACTACCGTATGTCTTCCATCATTTCTGTGTATACTTTCTTGAACATAATGGTATCGATGCTGTTCGCGACCGCGTCGAATCCCTGATTCATGTATTCCCTGGCCTCTTCGACGCTGCTTGTAAAGATCATACAAAGCTTACCTGCTTCTCTGCATGCATTCAGCACTCTGTTTACTGCCTGCTGGAACTCCGGTGCGT
>CAMOXP010000093.1 GCA_946629205.1 uncultured Bacillota bacterium | reverse complement strand
CATGCATCAGTAAGGATTTCTTTTTCCTCTTCGGTCAGGGCTTCGTAAGTCGCCTTCAGTTCCGCTGCCTTAAAGCTCTGCGGCGTCTGACCCTGATAGAGTTTACTTCTGTCCGGAATGCTGCTGAGCGCCTGCCCGTCCGCGGACTCTACAATGGTGTCCGTGGCCGGGATGACTGTATCGCAGGCACCGAACTCCGCTGCTGCCGCAATGTTTTCCTCAATGATCCTGTATGTGACGAAGGGGCGCACTGCGTCGTGCGTCACCATGATCGCGTCGTCCAGACCGTAATTCTCTTCGATATATCTCACGGCGTTCATGATCGTTTCGTTTCTGACTGCGCCTCCCTGAATGACAACCACATTGTCCATGTTGCCCAGGTACTTCTCCAGCACGTCCTTCGTGTACTCGATCCATTCTTCCGGGGTGAGTACGATCACCTTCTCAAATCCTCTGTACAAAGCGAACTTCTCCACTGTGTGCACGATGATCGGTTTCTCGCCGATGTGCAGAAACTGCTTCGGCTTGTCCGCGCCCATTCTGTGTCCAACTCCTCCTGCCAATATCACTCCGAAATTCATAAACTCCTCCAATCTGCTATTTGTTTGCTATCCGGCTGAGAAGGTACTGCCCCATCTCTTCCGTACAGTGCTCACGTTTTTCTATATACTTTTCAGCGAACTGCCTGACCCTGTCCGGTTCCCATTCGCCCCGGCTGATGACCTCCATCACTTCCGCGGCGGTCTCCCGCACCGGGCCCGGTATTTCGCTGTTGTAGTTCAAGTAAAAATCTCTTCCCGCGATATATTCCCCAATGTCGAACGCGTAAAATACCAAGGGCTTTCCCTTCAGCGCCGCTTCATAGGTCACTGCAGAGTAGTCCGTGATCACCACATCGCAGACGCTGAGCATGTCCATCGTGGAAAACTTCCTGTCCACGATCGCCTGCCCGCCAGCGATCCGCGCCGCATCCAGCGGATGCAGTTTCACGATCAGATCATACCTGCTGTAATCGACTGCGTCGATCAGCTTCCTGACGTCCTCTGAAATATCCTTTCCCTTGCGGAAGGTCGGCGCATAAAGCAGCACCTTCCTGCCGCCTTCGCCGATCCGGGGATAGGCGTTCCTGATGTTCTCTCTGTTCTTCTGATCGCGCTCCGGATCAAGGATCGCATCCACCCGCGGCAGGCTCATGACCGTCAGCGCTTCTTCGTCATATCCGAAGGCTTCTGCAAAAGCGCCGCGGCTCGCCTCACTGCTTGTGAATATAATATCATATTGTTCATGCATATGCATGATATTTGCGGTCTCGCTGCTGCGTCCCCCGGCCTGATCCAGAATACTCAAACTGAACTTCTTGAGAGAGCCCAGCGCGTGCCACATCTGCGCGATAAGCAGTTCGTCCCTGTGTCTGAGCAGGCAGGCGGCGATGCAGTAGGTGTCCAGGATCACCATCTTCGACGTCGCCATGCAGCGCATCTGCTTGAGCATATGCAGCATGTATCCTGCGAGGGCGGCCGGCCCGTGCCCCATTTCCCTGCACAATACGACCGTTTCGAAGCCCTGCTCCTTAAACCAGGTCTCCAGCGCCCTGATATCATACGAAGGCTTGTTGCTCTGCCTGCTTAAGAATACGATTCTGTTTTTCACCGGAGCGAGCTTCATGACGCTGTACACGGCATTGAGCGCTCCTGTGCCGATTTTTATCAGTGTTCCTAGCATAGTTGCCTCATCACCTGAGAAAGCGTTCGCACACTCTCTCCCCTGCGTGTCCGTCACAGGCAGACATGAATCTTCTGCGGAAAACCTCGCGCCGTTCCGCCATCAGGTTTTCCTTTCTGACTGCCCGGGTCAGTTCCTCCTGATCCCGCGCCGTCTCTCCATACACATAGTCCTCAAAACTGTAAAACAGTCCCCTTGTATCCGCGTAATTTTCCCTGTCATACACATAGTATATGATCGGCTTGTCCGTAAGCAGATACTCGAATATGGCGGAGGAATAGTCTGTGATCATCATATCCGACGCCATCATCAGATCATTGATGTCCTCTTCTGAAACATCGATCATGCAAAGGCCATCCAGACTTTTTTCATAAGGATACGGCGCGCCCTTTTTCAGGTTCCCCGCCATGGCAGGATGCCACTTGAGCATCAGCGTATATCCTTCTCCCAGTTCTCTTATGAACCGCTCCGGATCCAGCATGTCGAAATCATAGGTCGCGTCGGCGATCTTTGTTCCCCTGTAGGTAGGGGCAAACAGGATCTTCTTCCTGCCCTCGAGCTGCGGGAACTTGCCCAGGACTCTCTGCCTGGCCTGCTCCCGGTATGCTTCATCGAAGAACACATCCGTCCGCGGGATCCCCGTGGCGTGCACACGCTCCAGCGGTATATCGTAGGCGTCTGCATAGCACTGCCGGATCTCTTCGGCGCTCACGATGGCGCCCGTATACTTGCGGTGGCCTTTGCTGACGCGTACGCCGCCGGTCTGTCCGTCCGGCCGGGCGAATCCGAATTGCTTGTAGGCGCCGCAGGCGTGCCAGAGCTGGATGATCTGCTGTCCGTCCGCAACGTTCATAAACTCCGTGAAGTCCAGGACGTCCTCCAGGAATACACGTCCGCAGGTGGCCAGACCCCTTGCGATACGCCGGATGTCCTCGTCGGTCTGGGCGTGTATGTGCTTGCTTTTGGCATAGACATGCTTCGTGAACCGGTCCGGAGTAAGGTCGTAGACGCACTTTAAGTTGCCCGTCAGCGTATCGCTAACGTCCGTCACGAAAAACACCGCGTCCGGATCGAGCTTCGATCCTGCTCCCGCTCGTTTGTATTCACTTATGAACTTCAGGACGCGCGAGGCTGTCCTGATTTTGCCTGTTACGCTCATTAAAGGTTTTTCTTGATTTCCGATGACGCGATGCCCGGTGTTCTCGGAAGGCGAATGACCTCCTTGCCGTGCTCCTCGCACCATTTGACTGCTCTCTGGAAACCTTCGTGGTTCTGGTCGCCGCCGATAGCGAACACGTCGAAGTCGATTTTCTGGATATCTTCATCCACCGCCTGATAGGTAGTGACTTCGTCAACTACTTTCAGCGCTCCGACCAGTTCCAGCCTCTGTTCTGTTGTGTAGAGCACATTGGCGTTCGGCTTGAACTTCAGAATGAAGTCCCCGTCCTGGACTGCAACGATCAGATAGTCGCCCAGTTTCTTCGCGTTCTTGAAAAGTCTGAGATGTCCCAGGTGGAAGTAGTCGAATACTCCTACTGTGAGCACTTTTTTCATTACAGTTTTTTCCTTTCTTTTTTTATTCCAACATACAGTGTTATGAACAGCATGACGGCCAGGAACGACATGATGGCCGCGTACAGTACCGCCGCTCCCATCATCCCGAAGTGGATGACCATCGGTCTTGATACGAACAGAGCTGCTGCAGACGCCGCTGCATAGCATATGAGCATCACTTTCTGCTTCCTGACGATCGTCAGCACCGTGGCGAAGAAGGTCGCGTAGGCGAGCATCCCGCCGCCGATCATGATGATCACAAGTTCTGTTCTGTAGCCTGTCAGATCCACGCCGAACACGAAGGAGATGACAGGGATCCCGATGGTCGCGGCGACAGCAAGTCCGAGGGCCGTGAGCCCCAGCACGATGTAGCACTGCTTCCGTATCAGTTTCACAAGCTTGACGAAAGAATCCCTTTCGCCTGCCACCCACAGTTTCGCGTACGTCGTCAGGATCGGGTTGAAAATAAAGTGCGCGATCAGTCCGACGACGAAAGCCGGCATGAATATGAAGTTGTAATACGCCTGGATCTCTTCGGTCAGGATCGCGTCGATGGCGTACTTCGGCGCGTTGCCGATATATACATTCAGGAAGAGGCTGACGAAGATCGGAAAACCTTCGATCATCAGCAGCTTCGTTTTTTCTCTGCTGAAGGCAGGCTTCAGGCTGCCGCCGTAGTGTTTGCCCTCATTGACGCTGGTCAGCATCGCCTCGGCGACCGATACGACGAGACAGACCGACACTGCCAGCAACATATTGCTTGTAAGCACAAGCACCAGGCAGCATGACAGCATTTCCAGCACATATCTGGCTGCGGAGCATTTGGTCGCCACATCCAGTCTGCCGACCTGCTGCATCCTGCCGTGGAACACGTCCGTATATCCCTGCACATATTTCCACATGCACACGATCAGCACGACCAGGAACTTGCTCACGTCATAATGCAGCCATATGGCGCCGTAGATACAGTACCCCAGACTTACCAGCGCCATCACGGTGCAGGTGAGAAGCCTCACGCCGTGATACTCCCGGAAAGAGAACTTCTCCAGCACGTCGGATGACTGATACCGCCTCAGCCCGTACTGCCCCAGATACAGCATGAGGCTCGCCACAGCATAAGCGATACTCATTACGCCTGCATCATATACGCCGTTGGTTCTGGTCATCACCATCAGGATGACCGGACATTCCACCGCGGCAAGCGCTGCGTTGATGGCGTTCCAGATATACGCACTGCGCTCCGGATTATTTGTTTTTTCTAATAGCTTCCTTATTCCTGCGAGCATCGGCCTGTTCTATGGTTTATCCCAGCGTGCACAGGATCTTCCTGGCTTCCTCACATACTGTCAGCGCGTCTTCTTTTGTCAGTTCCGCGTGCAGCGGCAGACGGATGAGACGTTTCCCGTAGCTCTCGGTGACCGGGAGCATGCCTTCGCTGTATCCCAGGCTCTGTCCCATCGGTGCAGAGTGCAGCGGAACGTAGCAGATATGGGCCTGTATGCCGTGCTCCCTCATCCGGTCGCCGAATTCGTTGCGCGCCTCCGGCGTCGGCAGGAGCAGGTTGAACATATGCGCGTTGTGCGTGCAGTGCTCCGGCACCTGCGGAAGCCCTATGATTCCCTGCTTCTCCAGGTCCTTCAGTTCTTCCATATAGGTGTTCCACACGAGCATCCTCTTGTCCATGATCTCATCGAAACGCAGTATCTGCGCATACAGAAGCGCAGCCAGCAGATCCGACGGCAGGAAGGAAGATCCGATGTCGTGCCAAGAGTATTTATCTACAACGCCCCGGATCAGCTGTCTTCTGTTGGTTCCTTTCTCGCGGATGATCTCTGCTCTGTCCATGAGGCTCTCCTCATTCACAACGATCATTCCGCCTTCTCCCATAATATAGTTTTTGGTTTCATGGAAGCTGAAGCACCCCAGTTCGCTGAGCGTTCCGGCAAACCTGCCTTTGTATGTGGACCCCAACGCCTGCGCAGCATCTTCGATCACCATCAGTCCATGCTCTTTCGCGATCCGGTTGATGGTGTCCATTTCGGCGGGTACGCCGGCGTAGTCCACCGCGCAGATGGCCTTTGTCTTCGGCGTGATCAGTTCCTCGATCAGCATCTCATCGATATTGCAGGTATCGGGCCGGATATCGCAGAACACCGGATGAGCGCCCCGCAGCAGGAAAGCGTTTACCGTCGATGAGAATGTGAACGACGGCACGATGACCTCGTCTCCGGGTTCGATCCGGGAAAGGATCGACGCCATCTCCAGCGACGCTGTTCCGGATGTGGTGAGGAGCATCCTCTCGAATCCGAACCGTTTGTCGAGCTCCTCATAAGCCAGATCTGTGTATTTGCCGTCTCCCGACAGGACGCTGCCGTGGAGCGCGTCCAGCAGATACTTCTCTTCAAGCTGCGTTATGCTTGCTTTATTGAACTTGATCACTTGTGGTTTCCTCCGCTTGTGTTTCTTCCGTGTTTGTTTTCTCTGTAGTGGTCGCCTCTGTGGTTTCCTCAGTACTGTTTTCCTC
>CAMOXP010000092.1 GCA_946629205.1 uncultured Bacillota bacterium | reverse complement strand
TCAGACGGGACAAAGGTCTACGTGAGCGGAGACACGTCCAAGACAGAACAGATGCCAAGCCTCGCCGATCAGGATATCGACTACGCGTTCTTCTGCTGCGACGGCATCTACAACATGGACCTTGAAGAGGCTGCGGAGTGCGCAGCGCTCGTCAAGGCAAAGCATAATATTCCGTACCATATGACTGCAGCAGACAGCGGCTCGTTCTTTGACCGCGCAAAAGCAGAGCAGTTTCAGGCGGATAACCTTCTCGTCATAGGAGAAGGGGAAGAAATAGAACTCTAATACAGCTGCGGCCTGCGGTGCTTCAGCAGCGGAAGCTGCTCTCTGACAGCATCCACTCTGTCCAGATCGATGTCGCCGTAGATGATTTGTTCCTTCTCATCCGCGTGGGCGATAAAGTCGCCCCACGGGCTTGCGATGCAGGAATTTCCGTAGGCGACATAGACGCCGTTTTCATCTCTGGCCGGGGCGTTGGCTGCGAAATACACCTGGTTGTCCAGTGCTCTGGCACGCATGGTCAGATCCCAGTGGGCCGGTCCGGTCGTCATGTTGAATGCCGCCGGGAGCACGATCAGTTTCGCGCCTGCCAGGGCCATCTTGCGGTGCCATTCGGGGAAGCGCACGTCGTAGCAGATGGCAACGCCGATCTTGCAGAACTCCGTGTCCAGGATCGTCATATCCTCCCCGGCTGTCAGCGTGTCAGATTCCATGAAGCGGATGCCGCCTTCCACATCGATGTCGAAGAGGTGCACTTTGCGGTGGCGTCCGATCAGATCTCCCTGCCGGTTGAAACTGAAGGATGTGTTGTACACCTTGTCTCCATCCAGTTCCGAAATGGATCCGCCGATCAGATACACGCCCAGATCAGCCGCCAGCTTCGACATGAACTCCACCGTCGGGCCGTCTGCCGGCTCCGCATAATCCCGGAAGTAATCATTAGAATACGGGCAGTCCCACATCTCCGGAAGGGCAATGACCTGCGCGCCGTTGGCAGCAGCTTCCCGCACATGCTTTTCGGCGTTTTGCTTCGCGATTTCTTTATCTACAGACCCTGCGATCTGACACAGTCCCAGTTTGAATTTCATCTCGTGACCTCCTTATGATCATGTATATGCCTATTATACATTATTGCGAAAAAGTGTTACAGTTTTTTGTTTTGCGCACACAGCAACATGCTATAATAGAAGGCAAATAACGGACAACAAGGAAAGGAGAATGCGACAAATGAAAAAGAAACTATGGATCACCCTTCTCTGCGCAATGGCGCTGGGCATGACCTTGCTTCTGGCAGGCTGCGGTTCCGGCAGCGACGGTGGTGATACCGAGGCGACGGAAGCGACCGAGGAAGCGGCCACGGTGACTGATCCTGTCAAGGTCACTTGCGAGAACGGCGTGATGCTGGGACAGACCACAGACGGCGTCACATCCTTCAAAGGTGTGCCTTACGCGAAACCGCCGGTAGATGATCTGCGCTGGAAAGCGCCGGAAGCACCGGATCCAAGCGACGATGAAATCGAGTGCTATAAATTCGGATATACGGCACTGCAGTATGAGTGGCCGACCGAACCGGCATCTTCGTTCCCGAAGAACGAGGACTGCCTGACCCTGAACATCTGGGAAAGCGAAGGCACGGCTGACGGAGAAGAAGCAAAGCCTGTTATGGTGTTCTTCCATGGAGGAGCATACGGATGGGGCGGCACCACAGACCCGATGTATGACGGACAGAATTTCGTCAAGGATAACGGCGATGTGATCCTGATCACCTGCAACTACAGGCTGGGTCTCATGTCCTGGGCGGACTTCTCCAAGATCCCGGGCGGCGAGGAATACACGGATATCAACCTGGGTCTGCGAGACCACATCGCGGCACTGGAGTGGATCCAGAAGAACATTACTGCCTTTGGAGGAGATCCTGAAAACGTCACGATCTTCGGTGAATCCGCAGGCGGATGGTCGACAACAGCACTGACCATCTCTCCGAAGGCGAAGGGCCTCTTCAAACGCGCCATCGCCGAGAGTGGCGGCTTCCCGGCAAAGGACAGAGAAGCGGCGCAGGAATTCGCAGCTTACATCATGGAAGCATCCGGTGCGAAGAACATGGATGACCTGCTCGCCATCTCCGGTGACGAATGGATGAAACTGGACAGCACCGAATGGATCGCAGATGAGTGCTGCGGCGCTGTCTATGACGGTGATATCATCCCGCTCGAAGAAGATATGGACGAAGCCATCGCGGATGCTGCGAAGCGCGTTGAAGTGATCGTCGGAACCAACAACGACGAGTGGAACTACTTCCAGGAAGACTCCGAAGGCGAAACGAATGAAGAGAAGTTCGCCTCCTGGGTCGAGGGAATGGACGCCATGTATGACGAGGCTTATAAGGACGCCAGCGACGAAGGCAAGAAGGCGCTGGAGAACTTGATTGCCTATGAAGAAAGCATTGTTCCGGAAGAGTACGCCGGCGACAAGGACGTGAAAGCGGCTCTGGCCAAGTCCGGCTTTGTTACAGAGACCTGGAGATATGAGATCCTGAACTTTGCAGACCGCTTCGCTGATGCGGGCGGCAAGATCTACGATTACCTGTGGAAGGTTCCGTCCACCAGAGACAACATGTATAAGAGTGCAGTCCACGCAATCGAGCTGGCCTATGTGTTCAACAATCTGGAGGATGATATCTACGCAGGCGAAGTCGACAAGACGACCGCCGAAAAGGCACAGGAAGCCTGGACCAATTTCGCCAAGACAGGCGATCCTTCCATAGAGGGCGCCCAGTGGCTGCCGTATGAGACCAGCGACCGTCAGACTATGGTCATCGAAAAAGACAAGTGGGAATGCGTTTCCGATCCGTCGAAGACCGCCCGCGAGTTCCTTGAAAAAGCCTACGGCGACGAACCATACCACGTCTGGTAAGAGATAGATGCAAAAGCATCCAATCACGATCAAGAAAGACCGATCGGATCATTCCGGTCGGTCTTATTTATGATTGGATTTGCTTCTGTGAAAGAGTGTTTCCCGTCCCGAGACCCACTTGTCAGCGATGCAGACGATCCAGGCTTCCCGGGTACGGGGGATACGGGTGATATTCAGGGGCCACATGTGGCTTTGGATGATGTGAGCGACCTGCGGGTCGATGTTGAAGTCTTTCCGGGCGTTGCGCAGCGCTGTTTCCGCATGGGAGAATCCGTGCCATCCATTCTCATCACGATGGTTCTCGTGCCAGTCATACAAAAAATAGTCATGCAGCATGGCGCCCTGCAGGAGAGCCTCTTCATCGGCCTTCAGATGCAGGCACCGGTTTATCCTCTGACTCAGGCGCGCAACCTTGCGGCAGTGATCATAGGTGGTGATACTGCCGTGCTGCGTGTAGTTTTTCATTTTGCCGACCCTCTTATCTTCTAACAGAGAGCCCAAGGCCTCGCGAAAGGCTTTTGCATCATCAGACTTCATCATCATGTTCCCATCATGTTCCCGCTTTTTTACAGTATATCATACCGCTTCTTCCGGAGTATGGAGAAAAGGTGAATAATGATTGTGGTATAATTGAAGCCGGATTACAAGGGAGGAGATGCTAAGAATGAATTACATCGTGATGGATCTGGAATGGAACCAGTCAAATACAAGATACAGGGCGGAGCGCAACGGCGTCCGCCTCGAAGGCGAGATCGTGGAGATCGGCGCAGTCCGCGTGGATGAGAATATGGAGATTCTCGAACAGTACTGTGAGTTTATCAAGCCGGAATGCTACAAGAAGATGAACCGGCAGGTGACGGAACTGACGGATATCACCAACGACATGGTCGATCACGCCAGGCCGTTTGCGGAGGTCATGACGGAATTCCTGAATTGGTGCGGGGAAGATGCGTTTCTCACCTGGAGCGAAAACGACATCATCATGATCGAGGACAGCATGCTGTTCCACGGCATGAATATCGACAATCTGCCCAGATGCTTCGATATTCAGCTTCTGTTCGACGATCAGATCACTCGGGAGGACAGATCCTTCGCGCTGAGCTACGCTATGTGGAAACTCGATATCAAACCGGAGCGAAGCCACGACGCGCTCAACGACGCCGTCAACACGGTTGAAGTGCTGAGGCGGCTGGATCTGAGCGAAGGATTCGAGGAATATGAGATATAACCAAAGTGAGGAATGATTATGGAACTGTTAGAGTTAATGGCAAACCGCAGAAGCATTCGTAAGTACACGGATGAAGAGATTCCGGCGGAAAAACTGAAACGGATTCTGCAGGCGGGGCTTTTGGCGCCGACGAGTATGGGCAAGCGGCCATGGGAGTTTTATGTCATCAGGGATCGGGAGATTTTGCAAAAGCTTTCGAAGGCGAAGCAGCACGGCGCAGCTATGCTGGCGGATTGCAATACGGCAATTGCAGTCTTTGCGGACAGTGATCTGTCGGATGCCTGGATCGAAGACTGCTCTGTCGTGCTGGGGTACATGTACCTGATGGCAGAGGAGCAGGGAGTGGGCAGCTGCTGGGTGCAGATGCGCATGAGAAAAGACCAGGAAGGAAACGACGCGGAGCAGAACGCGCGCGATATCCTCGGCGTAGAATTGCCGTATCGCCTGGTCGGCATCATGTCTCTCGGAATGCCGGCGGAAGAGAAACCGGCGCAGGAATTGGATCAACTGGATTGGGATAAAGTACACGAGTAATCAAAGGAGGAAATCAGCATGATCAAGCTGTTCGTTACAGGGGATGTTCATATCGGAAAGAAATACGACCGGTATCCGCATATAAAGGACACTCTGATCCAGAGCAGATTCGACTGTCTGGACCGGGCCGTTAAACAGGCGGAAAAAGAAACATGTGACTATTTTGTGATCACCGGGGATCTCTTCGACAGACTCAACGCGATCAAAGTCGGGGATGTGAAGAAGGTGGTCGATATCCTCGCCGCGTTCAATGGAAGCGTCATTGTCCTGCCGGGGAATCATGATTTTTATTCCGGCGAAGAGAAAGTCTGGAAGGATTTTCAGGCGCAGATGGCGAAGACGGATCACAACATCACGCTCACCACGGAATTTAAGGAGTATACGTTCGAAACAGGCGGGGAGACGATCACATTTTATCCGGCCTTTTGCGATTCCAAGCATTCCAAAACCAACAAACTGGATTGGATCAAACAGACAGAAATGAATGATTCCACGTACCATGTTGGAATTGCCCACGGATCGATCGAAGGGCTGTCGCCGGATATGAAGAACGAGTATTTTCTCATGTCAGAAGGAGAACTGAAGAGCATTCCGGTGGACGCGTGGCTGATCGGCCACACGCATATACCGTATCCTGCGGATCTTCCTGCTGAGGGCGATGCGGAAGGATACCGGATTTTCAACGCAGGCACGCCTGCCCAGACAGATCTTGGCAACAATACCGAAGGTTACTGCTTCGTAGTGAGGCTGGAGAAGGCGCAGGATAAGACAGTCGTTTCCGCCCATCGCTACAAGAGCGGCGAAATACGTTTTATTGATATTGATGCAAAGACTTCCGAAGGCAGTCTCGAATCTGAGATAAAAACAGCGGTTGAAGAATTACCGGACGAATCCGTTATTCGACTGACTGTCTCCGGAACGGTCGATGGAGCAGATTACCTGAACCGGCAGAACATATATGAAACTGTGTTTGATCGATTCCTGACATTTGAGGTGGAGGACAGTGCGCTTTGCGAGAGGATCACAGACGAGAAAATCCGCGCCGAATTTGCGGAAACAGGATTCGCAGCTGAATTTCTGCTAAGCATCAAAGACCCGCAAGAACTGAAAATGGCATATGACCTGATCAAACGGCATCAGGAATAAGGGAG
>CAMOXP010000091.1 GCA_946629205.1 uncultured Bacillota bacterium | reverse complement strand
CCAAGCAGATCTCGCTCAAAGACATCGCGGTCTGCGTTGCGCTGTCCCTGGTGATCGTGGCAGTTTCCGTTAAGATCGCCGAAGTCTTCGCAGGGCTGATCCCCACATCGAACTTCGGTCTGTCACTTCTGAACGGGCTGCTGGGCAACAAGTATCTGATCATCACTACACTGACCATGCTGGTGGCGACCCTGTTCCCGAAGCAGATCGGCGACATGCCGGGCGCGCAGGAAATCGGCACCTATCTGATCCACATCTTCTTCGCGGTCATCGGCGTGCCGGCGTCGATCTACATGATCGTGACAAAGGCGCCGCTGCTGCTTCTGTTCTGCGCGATCATCGTATTCGTGAACATGCTGTTCTCCTTCGTATTTGGAAAGCTTTTGCGTTTCGGTTTGGAGGAGATCATCATCGCATCCAATGCCAACATCGGCGGACCGACCACCGCCGCAGCCATGGCCATCGCCAAAGGCTGGAACAGCCTCATCGTCCCCGCCATCCTGGTAGGGACCCTGGGCTACGTCCTCGGCAACTACTACGGCATCTTCGCCGGAACCATGATCGGACTGTAACACCGAACGTATCAAAATGTGTCAAAGGGACGGTTCTTTTGACACATTTTTGTGTGTCAAAAGAACCGTCCCTTTGACACATTTTGACACATAAACGAATTTTAAGAGTATTGTTGTTGATGCTTTTGCGTTGTGTATGAGAAAATATACATGTATAAAACTACATCAATGCAATAGCGAAAACTATAGTGCGATACGGCAGAATCGGGGTGAGGCGCATATGAAAAACAAGATACTCGCAATAATAACGATCGTCATGGCGATTGTAGTCGTCGGGCTGGGTGTTGTTATGGTAGGCGCCGCGGGAAACAAAGACAAAGAACCGGCCACGACACAGCCGATCGTGATCACAGAACCGGAAGAAGCAGAGGAACCTGAGGAACCCACAGAACCTGAAGAACCGTCCGAACTTCAGGCAACATTGTTCTTTGCCTCCGATTATCAGGAGGGCGAACAGGGGAGTCCTGCCGACAATCTGAAGGGAATCCTGAACGCGGTCAAGGAAGACAAGCCAAAACTGGACGGCACCGTATTCTGCGGCGACTATTCCAACGTGAGCGGCAAAGACAACTTCCAGATCACGCCGGAGCCTGCGATCTCTGAGATAGAGACCATCCTTAAGGACGCTTACCCGGATCTGGAAAATGACGATATGATCTTCACACAGGGCAACCATGATCCGCTGACCATTTCCATCAACGCGCCGGGAATCCATGAATTTGACGATTACATTGTCTATGTCAACAATACAGAAATCGATTTTCCGTGGATGCAGGGCAAGACATCCGGATGTCTTTATAAGGTCAAGCACACTGCAGAAGTCATGAAGATCCGTTTCAACAAAATGATCGAAGCGGGAGAAAAACGCCCGATCATCGTGGCGCAGCATGTACCGCTCCACTTCACAGCGCGTACGTCCAGCGAGAACGGAACAGGAGACAATCTCTATTCCTCGATCGTATTTGACGTTGTCAACGAAGCGGCAAAGAATCTGAATATCATCTACGTGACAGGGCACAATCATTCAAACGGATGGGACAACTACATGGGCGGCAGCTGCTACTTCAAGAAGCCTGGTGACACGATCCTTATTCCGGAATTCGACAGCAACAAGACAACGACGGACTCCTTCACGAAGGAGACCCTGAACTTCACATATCTGAACGCGGGATACACAGGCTACTGCAAGTCCGATGCAGCTGATAATACGCTGACCGGAACGGTATGCGAGATCTACGACAACAAGTTTGAATTTACAAAGTACTCCTCAGAGGGTGTGCATCCGCTCAGCGCGGCAGGCGCAGCGTGCAGCGATCCGAGCGATACGGATATGATCTCATCAGAGAACTACAGCAAAGAAATCGACAGCCCGCAGAAAGTAGAACGGAAATAACGCACAAAATGTGTCAAAAGAACCGTCCCTTTTGACACATTTTTTGTAAGGCAGTAATGGACAAGAAACGAATCGAACAAATAATTGTAGTGGAGGGCCGCGACGATACGGCCGCAATTCTTCAGAGCGTGGATGCAGTGACGATCGAGACTCATGGATACGGTATCCGGCCGTCCACCTGGGATGTGATCGACAAGGCCTATGAAACGGCAGGCATCATCATCTTCACGGACCCTGATACGGCAGGCGAGCAGATCCGGCGCCGCCTCGCCGAACGCTATCCAAACGCAGAGCATGCCTTTCTGGACAGAAGCCTGGCCGAAAAGGACGGAGACATCGGCATCGAGAACGCTTCGCCGGAAAGCATACGGGAGGCTCTCGCAAAAGCACACCGGCCCGTGCCGGCAGACCAGGCTGTGCTGCAGGAAACGGGGGCCGATAATGCGGCGCAGCAGGTTTCTGAGGCGCAGCGCTCACTGCCTGCCGGTACGTTCACCCGCGGCGATCTCTTCCGCTGGGGCCTCGACGGAATGCCGGGCGCGGCACGGCGCAGGCAGGAAGTCGGAAGCAGGCTCGGGATCGGTATGGCAAGCAGCAAAACCTTTCTGCGCAGACTCAATCACTTCGGCATAAGCCGGGAAGAAGTTGAAACAGCCCTTAGGGACAGCCAATAGACTGGCTGGACCATGAGGGTTTTCTTTTATCTTGACCAGAACAGTAAATAAATGGTATTATTGGTAAATAAAGTATAATGTGCGTGGAATAAAACATGTGCGGAACAGAAAAAAGGGGCAGATTGGAGAGAACAGATGAATAACGGAGTGATGAGCAATGAGCAGCTGAGCATGGAATTATTGAAAGAGGAATACGCGGCGTTTTTCAGAGAAGGGGGCTACAGGCTTATGAGGCTTTTGGTGATCAAGGCAGAGATTGAAGTCGACGTCGAGGCAAAAGACCTGGATGTGGTCGGGCTGATGCGGCTGCAGAACGGAGGTTACACGGAGCAGGAATATGTAAGATGCAGAGCCACGGAGGAAATACGCAGGATCAAAGAAATCTATGATCTGGATGCAGCTTTGGGAGCCCTGCTGATCAGTCTCCCCCACAACTGGGGAAAGGTCATTGAAGGAAAGTATGGCAGATGCGTCAGAACAAAAGGAAGCGGCACCGGCATACGGAAGAGGACTGCCGAAAACGCCCTGGCAGGAGCGGTCCGTGCGATCGAAAAGGTGTGCTGCGGCGAGGACTGGTGGTATGCGTATGATTTTGCGGCAGAGGGATTGCCGGTTGTCAGGAAGATCATGTCGCTTCTGCAAGAAGCAACAGCGACGGGAAGGGATGGATCCCCGACGCTGCTGATGAAGGCGGTATCCAGCATGAAACTGTTCCGAAAAGGGAAGAAGGGAATCATATATAACGAATCACTGCAGGAATTCTGTGAAAAAACAGGACGGGCAGCCGGGGGCTATGCAGGATCTGCCGGCAGGAATGAACTGATCGCAGATATGTTCATCATGCAGGAAGCAGGAACCGGCCAGGCACTGTCAGGGATCGAAAACAAAGTAGGGGAAGGGCGCAGCAGCATTCTCATAGACTGGATGTATGAGATCTACAGCATCATGACTGCCGTCAGGTTCTATATGCCGGATAAGTACGAACGGATCATGTCCTTTCACTGGACCAAAAGCGAGGAGAAGCTAAAGGAACTGTTTTTGGAAGTGGCGGCGATGATTGCGGCAATCGAAAATCAAAATATCAGAAAATGTTAAAAAATGGTCTTGATTCCAAAAATTACCTATGCTAAAATAGGTACAACGAAAAGTATGGAAAACACCTCATAAAACCATGCGCGAAGCGTAAAAAACTCATTGCTATAGATTTTCCGAAATGTTATACTATTTGCGTATGCGCGGGCATACGAGAAACAGTAAATAATTTTTAGGGAGGTCTCATTAGATGAAGGGCTATAAAAGCGAAAACATTAGAAACGTCGCGCTGGTAGGACACGGCGGCTGCGGAAAAACTACTTTCCTCGAGGCGGCACTGCTTGCCACAGGCGTTATTTCAAGACTTGGTAAGGTTGAAGACGGCCAGACGGTTTCCGACTATGACAAGATGGAAATCGAAAAGGGCTATTCCATCAACTGCACAGTCGTTCCTGTTGAGTACAACAAAGTCAAGATCAACTTTGTTGATACACCGGGATCCTTTGACTTCGTAGGAGAAGTCAACTCAGCGCTCAGAGCAGTCGAGGCTGCAGCGATCGTTGTTGACGCGGCATCCGGAATCCAGGTCGGAACAGAAAAAGCATGGGATTCCTGCAAGGAATTCTCAGTACCGAAGTTTTTCCTGATCAACAAGACAGACAAAGACAACGTTGATCTGGACGAGCTGGTAGGACAACTGAAGGCGAAGTTCGGTTCATCCGTCGTTACACTGGATGACAGAGAAGCGCTGGAAGAAGAAATCGCAGGTACCGATGAGGAACTCATGGAGTACTATTTCGAGAATATGGAACTGACAGACGAGCAGTTTGCGAAGGGCCTGTCAAAGGGCATCGGAACCGGAGACATCGTTCCGGTATTCAAGTGCTCCTCACTCAAGGGCGAGGGAATCGAAGAAGTACTGCAGCAGTTCATCGATTTCGTACCGAAGCCTGCTGATCACGAGCCGTATCCGGCAGTAGACGGCAAGGACGAGGAAATCGAAGTCGCAGTAGATCCTGCAGGCAAGCCGGCAGTACTCGTATTCAAGACGCTGGCAGATTCATTCCTCGGAAAGATCTCGCTTGCTAAGGTCATCAGCGGAACGATCAAGTCCGGACAGACGATCTACAACGCAAACTCCGAGAAGGATGAAAAGCTTGGATCACTGTTCTTCGTCAGAGGAAAGAATCAGGAAGACGCTCCTGAAATCGTTGCAGGAGACATCGTTGCAATCGGTAAGCTCCAGAACACAAAGACAGGCGATACACTCTGTGAGAAGGCAAACATCATCAAATTCCCTAAAATTCACTTCCCTTCACCAACTCTGTATCAGGCTGTTGAACCTGCAAAGAGCGGCGACGATGAGAAGATGGGCACAGGTCTGAAGAGACTCATGGAAGAAGATCCGTCCTTCGTTCTCGAGAACAACATCGAAACGCACCAGACGCTCATCGGAGGTCAGGGTGACATCCAACTGAACATCATGAAGGATAAACTCAAGGACAAGTTTGGCGTTGATGTCAACACAGTACCGCAGAAGATCGCTTACAGAGAAACGATCAAGGGTACATCCGATGTTCAGGGTAAGCACAAGAAGCAGACCGGCGGTGCCGGACAGTACGGTGATGTATGGATCAAGTTCTCACCATCAGAAGAAGAATTCGAGTTCGATGAAGAACTGTTCGGCGGATCCGTTCCGAAGAACTACGTGCCTGCAGTCGAAAAAGGACTCAGAGAATGCATGGAAAAGGGTCCTCTCGCCGGCTGTAAGGTTCAGAACGTCAAGGCGATCCTCTACGATGGTTCCTACCACGAAGTAGACTCCAACGAAATGGCGTTCAAGATCGCTGCTTCACTGGCATTCAAGAAGGGTATTGCAGAAGCGAATCCTTGCCTGCTCGAGCCGATCATGAAGCTGGAGATCAAGGTTCCGGATGACTACGTAGGCGCTGTTATGGGCGACCTTCCGAACAGACGCGGCGCCGTCCTGGGCATGGAGCCGATCGGTGGAGGAATCCAGAGACTGATGGCGGAAGCTCCGCAGGCAGAACTGCTTGACTACGCGATCGCGCTCAGAACCATGACACAGGCCAGAGGTTCCTTCACGATGGAATTCTCAAGACACGATCCTGTTCCGGCAAACATTTCTCAGAAGATCATCGCCGACTACAAGGCTTCACAGGAAGAAAAATAAGACCATTGCAAAAGCAAGACAGCAGACCTGCATCTTCATGCAGGTCTGT
>CAMOXP010000090.1 GCA_946629205.1 uncultured Bacillota bacterium | reverse complement strand
ACGATCCACGCTTACACCGGCGATCAGATGCTGCTGGACGGACCGCACAGAAAGGGTGACTTCAGACGTGCGAGAGCCGGCGCCATCAACATCGTTCCGAACTCAACCGGCGCTGCAAAAGCAATCGGTCTGGTTATTCCGGAACTTGACGGCAAGCTCATCGGTTCCGCTCAGAGAGTTCCTGTTCCGTCCGGTTCCATCACGATCCTCGACGCAACACTGAAGGATATGACAGATTCCGTCAGTGTGGAAGGCATCAACGAAGCCATGAAGGCTGCAGCTTCTGAGTCATTCGGATACACAGAGGAAGAACTGGTATCCAGCGATATCATCGGCATCAGCTACGGCGCTCTCTTCGATGCCACACAGACATTGGCAGAGAAGTGCGGAACACACATCTACGAAGTCAGAATCGTAGCATGGTATGATAACGAAATGAGCTATGTACACCAGCTCATCAGAACCATGAAGCATCTGGGAACCCTTGTATAATTTACTTAGACAGGGGGAATGATCATGGATAGTAAAGTAGAAAAAACAAAGGTACTCGTCGCCTCGCCGGAGGTCATGCCCTTCAGCGGGACCGGCGGGCTTGGAGAAGTTGCAGGCTCCCTTCCCAGAGCGGTCAACCACATGGAGGATTCTGAAATCGAGTGCAGAGTCATCATGCCTTTGTACGGCTCGGTGAAACCGGAGTGGCGTGAGAAGATGACGTTCCTTGGACACAAGGATATCCCTGTTTCCTGGCGCAGCCAGTATATGGGGATCTTCGAGCTTGAGAAAGACGGCGTGATCTATTATTTCGTTGACAACGAGTACTATTTCAAACGCAGCAAGCTCTACGGGTTCTATGATGACTGTGAACGGTTCTCATTCTTCAGCCGCGCTGTGATCGAGAGCGCTGATATTACGGGATTTGCGCCGGATATCATCCACGCCAATGACTGGCAGACGGCGCTTGCAGTCGTTTTCGCCAAGACGGTCTATGCGGATCGTGGAATGAAGGCCGTTTTCACCATCCACAATGTGGAGTACCAGGGCAGATACGGAAAGGATGTGCTGGGCGAATGCATCGGTATCGATGATGCCGATAACCACTATCTGATGAAAGACGGCGATGTCAATCTGATGAAAGGTGCGATCCTGCTGGCGGATCTGATCACGACTGTCAGCCCGACTTATGCGCGCGAACTGACGTATCCGGTCAGTGCGTTTGGAATGGACGGCGTCATCAGAGACAACGAATACAAGATGATCGGCATCCTGAACGGCATCGATACGGTGAGCTATGATCCAACCAATGATCCGTTCTTAGGATATTCTTATTCCTCAGCAAACATCAGAGGTAAGAGATGGTGCAAACGCGCCCTGCAGAAGAGACTCGGACTGCAGCTGACAGACGCGCCGATGGTGACTATGATTTCGCGCCTCGTAGCACCGAAGGGCGTGGACATCATCGCGGATATCATGGATAATCTGCTGGCAAATACCGATATGCAGTTTGTGATGCTGGGTACCGGCGACGCTGGATATGAGGACTATTTCAGAGGTCTGCAGTACCGTTATCCGGAGAAGGTCCGGTCTCTGATCGAGTTCAATACGAAGACAGCCCATGAAATCTACGCTGCCGGCGACATGCTCCTGATGCCGTCGAGAAGCGAGGCGTGCGGACTGGCGCAGATGATCGGATGCCGCTACGGCAATACGCCGATCGTGCGGCTGACCGGCGGACTTGCAGATTCCATCCAGGAGTGGGACGGCGAAAACGGAAACGGATTCACCTTCTTCGAATTCAACGGAGGCGAACTGGAATACGCCATCCGCAGAGCCCTCAATCTCTATGGGGACAGAAAGAAATGGAACACGATGGTGAAGCACATTATGGATGAAGACTTCACCTGGGAGAGATCGGCGAAAGAATATAGTAAACTTTACGGAGAACTAAAATAAACAGTTATGAAAAGCAGAAAGCGAATAATTGAAAACAAAAGAAAATTAGATGTTGTATTAAACGATTATCTGGAAGACCGGCTTCATACAAGTTTCGAAGACGCAACCGCAGAACAGATCTATAAGGCGCTGGCCAGGATCGTGAACCGGGAGCTGCAGAACCGCTATGTGGAGTTCAAGAAAAAGAAAAACAAAGCAGAATTAACATCTTCAGGCAAGAAAAAAATCTACTATGTCTGCATGGAATTCCTCATGGGGCAGTCTCTGAAGAACGCGCTGTACTGTCTCGGAGAGATGGACAATGTTCAGAAACTGGTCGAGAGCAAAGGCCTCTCGCTCGATGACGTCTTCGACTGCGAGCCGGATGCAGGACTGGGCAACGGCGGTCTGGGAAGACTTGCCGCATGTTTCCTGTCCGCTATGGCTACAGGGAACTACGATGCAACGGGGTTCTCGCTGCGGTATGAATACGGTCTGTTCAAGCAGATGATCGAGGACGGCTGGCAGGTCGAAATGCCGGACAACTGGATCCCCGGCGGCGGCGTGTGGCTCAACAAGAGAGACGACGACCCGTTCTATGTGAATTTTTACGGACGTTACACCGAATGGTGGGACGAGAAGGGCCTGCAGTCTTCACTGGATGAACCGCAGGTGGTCAAAGCCATCCCTTATGATATGTACGTGCCGGGCGCAGGCAATGACGCTGTATGCAAGCTGAGACTGTGGCGCGCCATCGACTCGGAAGGCTTCGATATGAAGAGCTTTAACAGCGGCGACTTCACAAAGGCCGCGCAGCGGAACAACCGGGCGGAAGCGATCACCAAGGTCCTGTATCCGCCTGACAATATTGAAGAGGGCAAGGAACTGCGCCTGAAGCAGCAGTACTTCATGGTCTCCGCATCCTGTCAGAACATCGTCCGCGACCACATGCAGCTGTACGGTAATCTGGATAACTTCCATCTGAAGAATGTGATCCACATCAACGACACCCACCCGGCTCTGTGCATACCGGAGCTGATGCGTATTTTCATGGATGACTACGGCTGCGGCTGGGATTACGCATGGGAGAGAGTGGTCGGATCAGTTTCCTATACGAACCACACGGTGCTGGCAGAGGCACTGGAGAGGTGGAAGACCTCTCTGGTCCAGGCGATGATGCCCCGTGTGTTCTCGATCATTTCAGAGATCGACCGCCGGTTCCGCGCGTTCATGTACTCCAAATTCCCGGGAGATCACGGCAAAGTCGACTACACGGCCGTGCTCGGAAGCGGACAGGTCCGTATGGCCAATCTGTCGGTCATCGGCTCGCATAAGGTCAACGGCGTATCGGAACTCCACTCGCAGATTCTGAAGGACGATCTGTTCCATGATTTCTTCCTCGTGCAGCCGGACAAATTCACCAATGTCACCAACGGCATCGCATACAGAAGATGGCTCTGCCAGTCCAATCCGAAGCTGGCACAGCTCATCGACGATTGCATCGGTAAAGACTACCGCAAGGACGACCGCAGGCTGGAGGACTTCTTCCGTTTCCGGGAGGATCCGTCTGTCTGCGAAAGGCTGGAGAACATCAAGCGCGAAAACAAAGCTCGTTTTGCCGATAAAATCAAAAAGGCTTCCGGCAAGGAAATCGATCCGGATTCCATCTTTATCGTGCAGGCTAAGCGGCTTCATGAATACAAGCGGCAGCTCATGAACGCGCTCAGGATCATCAGCCGTTTTCAGATGCTGAAGGACAATCCGGATATGGATATGAGACCGGAAACGTATCTGTTCGCTGCTAAGGCGGCGCCGAGTTACTTCCTGGCTAAGGAAATCATCCGGCTGATCTGCAAGCTGAGCGAAGAAATCGACCGGAACCCGAAGATCGCCGAAAAACTGAAGGTCGTCTTCCTGGAAAACTACAGCGTTTCCATGGCAGAGGGTCTCATGCCGGCAACGGAGATCTCCGAGCAGATCTCACTGGCAGGCAAGGAGGCCAGCGGCACCGGAAATATGAAGATGATGATCAACGGCGCGGTCACGATCGGAACCCTCGACGGCGCGAACGTCGAGATCCGACAAGCCGTCGGACCGGACAGCATCTTTATCTTCGGCAAGAGGGAACACGAAGTGCGGGAGATTTTGCAGCACGGGTATAACGCCTATCAGGTTTATGAGAGCGATCCTGTTCTGAAGAGAGCAGTGGACGCCCTCGGAGAAGGATTCGCGGGGCATAGCTTTGAGAACCTCAAAAATTATCTGCTCCATCCGTCATACAGCATTGCCGACCCGTACATGTGCCTCCTTGATTTCGAGGATTACTGCAGGGCCCATGACGACATTCAGGCAGCCTATGAGAACAGGGAAAGATGGAACGCCATGTCCATTGAGAACATCGCGAAAGCAGCCCGGTTCGCTGCCGACCGCAGCATCCGCGACTACGCGGACCGCATCTGGAACACAACAGGAATATAAATAATGAAAGCTACCAAAATAGTATGTACATTAGGACCTGCCAGCAGTGATAAGCAGGTCATCAAAGAAATGCTCGCCGCGGGAATGAACGTGGCGAGATTCAATTTCTCTCATGGAAGCCATGAGGAGCATCAGGAGAAGATGAACACATTCCGCCAGGCGTGTAGGGAAATGGAGATGCCGGCAGCCGTGCTGCTGGACACCAAGGGCCCTGAAATACGCCTGGGGGCTTTTGCAGAAGGAAAAGTATCCATAAGCAAAGGCCAGAAATTCGTGCTGCGCGGATCCGATGAAGAACCGGGAACGGCAGAGGGCGTCGGAATCTCCTATAAGGGACTGGCGGCGCTGGTCCGCCCGGGGACGCTGATCCTGATCGACGACGGCAAGGTGCGCATGGAGGTCGAGAGCGTCAAGGACGGCGACATCATTTGCATATCGAAGGACGACGGCGTTCTGAGCACGAAAAAGGGCGTCAATGTTCCCGATGTCCATCTCGAGATGGACTACCTGTCTGAGAAAGACCGGGAAGACCTTCTCTTCGGCATTGAAAATGATGTGGATTATGTAGCGGCGTCTTTCATCAGATCCGTAGACGACGTGAACGACGTCAGACGGTATTTGGACTGGAACGGAGGGAAGAACATCGACATCATCTCCAAGATCGAAAACCCGGAAGGCATCCGCAATTTCGATGAGATCCTGGCGGCCTCTGACGGCATTATGATCGCCCGGGGCGACATGGGCGTGGAAGTGGATTACGCAACACTGCCGGGAATCCAGAAAACGTTCATATATAAATGTAACAAAGCGGGCAAGCCGGTCATCACGGCAACGCAGATGCTGGAGTCTATGATCAGCGAACCGACGCCCACAAGGGCAGAGATCACGGATGTCGCCAACGCGGTGTTCGATGGAACGTCGGCAGTCATGCTGTCCGGTGAGAGCGCCGCGGGGAGTTACCCGGTGCGCGCCGTGGAAGTCATGACCAGGATCCTCGAGCAGGCGGAGCATGATCTGCAGGCTTCACCGCACAGAAGAGACATCGGTCAGATGCACGCGGAAATGGTCGAGGGAGGAACGGCGGACCTTTCGACTGCGATCGGTCACGCGGCCTGTCAGGCTGCGAACGATATCGGCGCAAAGGCGCTGATCGCGATCACACAGTCCGGATATACGGCGAAGATGATGGCGCGGTTCCATCCGCAGCAGCCGATCATCGGCGCGACGCCTTCGGATAAAGCGTACCGGAAGCTGGCTCTGGTCAGGAATGTCTATCCTGCCATGACCGAATCCGTATATGAGTGGGATCAGCTGCTGGAGGAAGCGATACAGGCATCGGTCAGAAAGGGGTTTGTGGAGGCCGGTGACCGCATCGTGATCAGTGCGGGACTGCCGCTGAACGTATCCGGCAACACCAACACCATCAAGGTGGAAACGGTAACAAACGCGTTATAATCTATGGAGAAAAGGGTTTTCGAACGAAACGGACGAAAACCCTTTGAAGTTTTACCGCGGTATG
>CAMOXP010000089.1 GCA_946629205.1 uncultured Bacillota bacterium | reverse complement strand
TCAGGCGGCAGCTGCGCGCCGTCCTCCCAGTAGACCTTGTAGCCGTTGTATTCCTTCGGATTGTGGCTGGCTGTGACGTTGATGCCGGCGATGGAGCCTGTCTCCCGCAGGGCGAAGGACAGTTCCGGCGTCGGCCTGAGGCTTTCGAAGAAATATACGTGGATCCCATTGGCTGCCAGAACGCCTGCGGCTTCACGGGCGAAAAGGTCGCTGTTGTTTCTGGAATCATAGGAAATCGTTACGCCGCTTTTGCCTTCCACGCTGCTGGCCTTGATCAGGTCGGCCAAGCCCTGGGTTGCGTAGCGGACAGTGTAGACGTTCATGCCGAACAGACCCGCGCACATGATGCCGCGCAGTCCCGCTGTACCGAAATCGAGCGGCTTGCTGAATCTGCCCTCGATCTGTTTCTCATCTCCGGCTATGGCGCGCAGTTCTTCTTTTGTCTGCGCATCGACCACGTCGCTTGCGAGCCAGCGGTCGTATTCTTTTCTGTAATCCATTGTGTATATTCCTCCTTATATCTTTTCCAACAGAAGTGTATCCCCGGGGAACATGGCGACAGTGCCGTCATAGGCGCTGCCGGTCAGAAGGTCCCGCCAGTTTCCTTCCAGCGGCAAGTGCTGCTGGACATTTCCGCAGTTGGCGGCAGTGATGATCGGCGCTGCGCCGTCGCCTCCGGCCTCTTCGTAACGCTCAAATGCGTACATGCCGCCGGCGGCTGCGAGCGTTCGGTACGCGCCGCAACGGTAAACGCTGCGGGAGGTACGGACCTGCGTAATTTTCTTATACCAGCCCAGCAGTTCCACACATTCGCGGCCCCATGGGTAACAGAACCGGTTGAACGGATCCTTGTAGCCTTCCAGTCCGGCTTCGTCGCCGTAGTAGATGCACGGCACGCCGGGCAGCGTCATCTGGATCAGGGACGCGGTTTTCAGAAGCCGGATCCCCTGTGCCCATTCCGCATCGCTCATTTTGATTTCCGCCTGCATTGCCCGGGACGGATCCGGTCCCAGATCCACGCCGGCAAGAGCCGTGAGGATCCGGATGCTGTCGTGGGTCCCGAGGACGTTCATCAGACAGTGCAGTACTTCCGGCGGATAATTCTCGACGATAGTCTCGACCGTTTCCGCAAGGCCGGCCGCGTTCCCGTAACGAACGAAATCGATGATGGCCGTGCGGAAAGGATAGTTCATGACGGAGTCAAGACGGTTGCCTTCAAAGTAGTTTTTTCGTTCCTCATAGGCGATCTTGTTGGAGGCGTCCTCCCAGACTTCGCCGACGATCAGCGCATCCGGTTTTTCTGCTTTTGCGGCGGAGACCAGAGCATCCAGAAATTCGACAGGAAGTTCGTCCGCCACATCGAGGCGCCAGCCGGACGCCCCGGCGCGCAGCCACTTCCGAATGATGCCGTTTTCGCCTGTGATGTATTCCTTATAGGACGGGTCGTGTTTGTTCAGCTTCGGCAGGGTCGGGAAATCCCACCAGCAGTCGTAGGTGCCGTCCTCGTGGAAATAATACCAGCTGCGGTATTTGGAATCCGGATTGTTGTAGGCGCCCTGCAGGGTTTTGTCTTCCGCAGCAGGTCCTGTCTTATAGTGATCGTACTTGTCAAAGTACTTGGAATCGGATCCCGTGTGTGCGAAGACACCATCGCAGATCACGCGCATATCGTAGCGCGCCGCCTCTTCGCAGAGTTTGCGGAAGTCCTCTTCGGTGCCGAACATGGGGTCAATCTTCTCGTAGTCCCCGGTATCGTACTTGTGGCTGGAATAGGCTTCGAATATCGGGCTGAGGTAGATGCATGTCACATTGAGTTCAGCCAGATAGGGAAGCTTTTGCCGGATGCCTTCCAGATCCCCTCCGAAAAAATCGTTGTTGTATATTTTGAGATTCTTTGGCTTCCACTCCGGCGTGCCGCCCCAGTCGTGGCGGTTGGTCTTGCCTTCCATTCTGATGCGGGGTCTGCCGGATTTGTGGAACCGGTCAACGAAGATGTGGTAGTAGACGCCGCCGTAAATCCAGTCAGTTGTCTCGTATGAACGGTCATAGACTGTCTGCTGCCAGGTACACATCGATCCCGGCTGCATATCCGGCCAATTGCGTATTTTCTGCGCACCGGACCAATCATGCGTCTGCTGTGTGGCAAGCCATCTCCCTTCATTGCTGTGCAGGTGCGAGACACCGGTGATGATAGCATTGTTATGCTCATTCTTACCGATGTACAGCAGCCTGTCTTCTGTAAGCACTTCGAAATGATACCAGTAAAGACCAGTATCCTGGATCCTGCAGGTTACAGTGTATTCAAGGGAATCTGTTTCCTCAGCAGATGCGCGGCCGCACATTTCGTAACACGCCGGCGTATCGTGCCTGTCGTATTTCACAACAAGACAGACCCCAAGAGGCTTCAGATCGCACGCGATCTGAAGCCGGAACGTCAGACTAGAACCCGCCTTGACCGCACCCTGCGGTGATTTGAAATATTTATCTCTTGAGTCAAATACTATGTCAGCCTTTTTCAAATAATGATCCTTTCTGCCGGTTTCAATGGTCTAGATCACAGACCCTTTCTTCACATAGAACGGATGGGTGATGTATCCGGAAAGCAGTCTCTTGTCATGGATGACGACATTCTTATCCAGTACAGCGTAGTTGAGCACAGCGCCTTCGCCGATGGTGCAGTCCTGATTGATGACGCAGTTTTCGACGACAGCGCCTTTTTTGATGTGCACTCCTCTGAAAATAATGGAGTTCCTGACCGTTCCTTCAATGGTGGAACCTGCCGCGATCATGGAATTGGCCGCATCGGAGTCCTCGCCGTAGAAGGCAGGGGAACTGTTGCCTGCTCTTGTGATGATCGGCCGGAGTTCCTGTCCGAACAGTTCTTTTCTGATGTCAGCGTCCAGCAGATCCAGATTGCTCTCCAGATAGGAAGAGATCGTGTCGATGAACAGGAGCGTTTCATCGGTGACGTAGGCCATGACTTTTGAATCCTTGAGCATCGGAACCAGAATGTCTTTTCTCAGGCTGACCAGTTCGTGTTCAACGGAGTCTTCCAAAAGCTCCAGCAGATCTTCCCGTCCCATGATGTATGCGTTTACGCCCAGGTATGCGTCCGGCGTGACTTCCTCGCGGATGATAATATCCGTGATCCTGTTATCCGCGTCAAGCTTATACTCTGTTGTCGGAACGCCGTCTTTCTTGTTGCGCGGATTCTTCGTGCAAAGGCAGGTGAAGCGTGCGCCGCTCTTGATGTGATAATCCAGCATGTCGGCGTAATCGATGTTGCCGATGGCGTTGCAGCAGGTGAAGAGCACGTACGGCTCGGTTGCCTGCTTAATATAGTAAATATTCGCCTGCAGCGCTTCCAGTACGTTTTCATAGCGGACCTCACCGCCGCTGAATGAGAACGGAGGCAGCACGCTGAGTCCTGATTTCCTCCTGTGCAGATCCCATTCGCCGCCGTAGCGGACATGACCCATGAGGCTCTCGTATTTCGTTGTAGCCACCACGCCGATATTGCGGATGCCGGAATTGGTCATGTTGGAAATGAAAAAGTCTATAATGCGATATCTGGCGCCAAAGGGCACTGCTGCAAAGGTCCGTTTCGCTGTAAGCTCGTTGACATCAGCATCATGCTCATCGGCAAAAATAAGTCCAAGCATATTCATGTCCTACACCTCCTACTTCTCTACAGTGGTTCCTGCAGCAATAACGGTCAGTTCTGTCTGCTCCTTGTCGCCGCCGACTTTCGCGCCGGCGCAGATGCGGACATCCCGGTCGATGATGGCGTATTCAACGGATGCGCCTTTTTCAATGACCACGTTGTTCATGATGACGCAGTCTTTGACGACAGCGCCTTCTTCGATGGTGATATTGCTTCCCAGAACAGAGTCGCAGACCTGTCCGTCGATCTCGTTTCCTGCTGCGCAGTTGCAGTTGTGCAGACTGGCGTGCTCACCCAGATACGTCGGGTACTGGAAGTCATGGCGATAGTAAATGCGCCATCCATCGTCGTTGAGCCAAAGCACAGGATCGTCGCCGAGGGTATCCATGTTCGCGCTCCAATAGGAAGAGAGCGTTCCAACATCCCGCCAGTATCCTTTGTAGAGATACGCGTGCAGTTTCTCGCCGCCTGCCAGCATAAGCGGAATGACGTTCTTGCCGAAGTCGTTTTCTGAATCCGGATTCTGTTCATCTTCTTCCAGATACTTAAAAAGTTTATCTGTGCTGAACACATAAACGCCCATGGAAGCCAGTGTGCTCTTCGGGTGCGCCGGTTTCTCAGCGAATTCCGTGATTCTGCCGGTTTCGTCGGTGCTCATGATTCCGAAGCGGCTTGCCTCTTCAAGAGGAACATCCATGACGGCGATGGTGCAGTCCGCACCGTTGTCGATATGCTCCTGAAGCATGATGTCATAGTTCATCTTGTAGATGTGGTCGCCGGACAGAACGACGATGTAGTCCGGGTCGTAGTTGGAGATGAACTTCTTGTTCTGGTAGATCGCATTGGCAGTTCCCTTGAACCAGTCGCCGCCCTTGGCAGCCTGGTAAGGCGGCAGGACGTGGAGTCCGCCGTAGTTCAGATCCAGATCCCACGGGTCGCCCGTACCCAGATAATCGTTCAGCTCCAGAGGCTGATACTGTGTCAGCACGCCAACTGTATCAATTCCGGAATTGACACAGTTGGAAAGAGAGAAATCGATGATCCTATACCTTCCGCCGAATGGAACCGCCGGCTTCGCCACGTTTTCAGTCAGTGGCGCGAGACGGCTTCCCTGTCCTCCGGCGAGGAGCATTGCTATGCATTTTTTCTTTCTCGCCATGTTTCTTTTCCTCCTTTGGTTTTAAAACAATCGCCGACAGGGCAGGAAGGGAGAGTTCGATATGATACTCGTAACCGTTCCAGCCCTCAGACTGTACTTGATATGTTAAGGCGGACCGTTTCCCGGCGCCGCCGTAAGAAACTGCGTCTGTATCGATCAGCGTCACATACTCATCCCCGGAAGGCACTCCGACTTTGTAGTGCTCCAGATCCTTGCCCGAAAGGTTCAGGCAGATGACGAGAGGAGTTTCTTCTTCTGCAGGGTCTGCAGGGGCGGAAGCCACAGCATCGGACATTTCCGCATCGGATGCCTTTGTATCGGATGCCTTTGCATCGGATGCCTTTGCGTCGGAAGTCTTTGTATTGGCTTCATACCGCATGAATGTGATGACGTTGTCGTAGATGTTCCCGCCGTCGATCCACCGGAAACCATCCGGCGTATCGTCCCCGCGCCAGAGCGCCGGCTCCCGCAGGTACATATAATTCAGATCGCGGACAAATTCCCATGCCTGCCGGTGTTTGTCGTAATCAAGCAAAAGCCAGTCAAGCTGCTGGGCTTCATTCCACTCGATGAACTGGGCGAATTCCGTGCCCATGAAGGTGAGCTTCTTGCCCGGATGGGTGATCATGTATGCCATGAAGGTACGGTAGCCGTCGAACTTGCGGTCGTACTCACCCGGCATCTTGTCGAGGAGAGACTTCTTGCCGTGGACCACTTCGTCATGGGAAATCGGCAGGATGAAGTTCTCGCTCCAGGCGTAGTGCAGGGAGAAGATCAGTTTGCCGTGGATATCTCTGCGGAAGACGGGGTCGGACTGGAAGTATTCGAGTTCGTCGTTCATCCATCCCATGTTCCACTTGAAGTTGAAACCGAGACCGCCGTCATGAGGCGGCTTAGTGATCATCGGAAAAGCGGTAGATTCCTCCGCTACCGTGATGACGCCCGGGAAGTTGGTCAGCACATCCTGGTTCATGCGCTGGAGGAACTTGATCGCTTCTTTGTTCTCGACGCCGCCGTCCTCGTTCGGCATCCATTCTCCAAACTCGCGGCCGTAGTTCAGGTAGATCATGGCCGCGACTGCGTCTACGCGGAGCCCGTCCACATGGAACTGCTCGCACCAGTAGAAGGCGTTGGAGACCAGGAAACTGATGACTTCCGG
>CAMOXP010000088.1 GCA_946629205.1 uncultured Bacillota bacterium | reverse complement strand
CGGATGGCAGCATGGAACAGAAAGATATTCTGGATTGGATTCATAAGCACAAAATAATATACTAATAAAAAAGGGAATGATGTCTCCCATGGGAAATCAGAATCGCAATTGTGCTGATGACGTCTGAACAATAATGTCTTGTTGCGACGGTTGGCGGGCAACTTTTTAGTTGGTACTCGATAGGGGAGTCGAACACGGTGGAGTCGGTCCCGAAACCCTTACAGGAAGGAGGTCTCAGCCACGCCGAGCGCGAGTGTAATATAAAAGTGTAATATACCCCTCCGCATGCATCACGCAACGATTCTGTAGTATGCATTTGAAGTCAGCTTGTAGATCAGTGCATAGAACAGACCGCAGAGCAGTACGCATGCGCCGGCAGTCATCAGCACAAGCGGAATATTGAACAGGCCGAACAGCATGAGCAGCTTGTTGACGATCGGGAGTACCACTGCCAGGTGTAAACAGGCGAATAGAATCGGAATGAGGAACACCGTGAGCATCTGAGAATTGATGCTCTTTTTTATGTCCTCTTTTGTCATACCGAATTTCTGCATGATTTCGAATCTTGACTGGTCCTCGAAGCCCTCGGAAATCTGTTTGTAATAGATGATGATCACGCAGGACACCAGAAAGATGATGCTGAGCAGGATGCCGAGGAAGAACAGGCCGCCGAAGGTGCTGACGAAATCTCCCCGTTCCGCTTCGTGGCTCTCGCAGTACATATTGTCAAACGCGAGCGGATCGAGCTCCGAATGCAATTTTGTGTCCAGTGCCTCAGCCAGCGCGATCTGGCCTTCCGCGTCAAAACCGGTATCGAATCGGCAGTTCCAGAACCAGGCCAGCATCGGCTCCCCGTCAAAGTCTTTGTACTGGGTGTAATGTGTCACTACTTCATTGACATCATTGACAATCACGAAGATACCGGGTGAAGCGGAGACCTGAGCCGCGGGGTCGATTTCCGCGATGCGGTCATCGATGCGTCCGGTGACCTTGAATGCCACATCACCGATCGTCAGGATGTCATCGATATCGATGTTTTTCGCTGTGCCGACGAGGGCTTCGCCGGGAGCCACGGCCTCCTGATAGGCAAAGACTCTGTTGTAAACATTCACATCGATGAACAGGATCTGCGCCACTTTGTCATAATTGACAAAGGCCAGATCCGACTTCGAGTTGAGCGTGACATCAAGTTTGCTGTTGTCGAAATACCCGCTGATGGACCATTCGTAATAAGTCTTGTTATTCGTGATCGATGCGCCGTGTTCTTCCGCAGCGGTCTTCAGATCCGCGTCCAGCCGGTCACCGAGGTTTGCAAGATTCTCATCGTATCCGTATTTACATGCAAAAGCACCGATCTCGTTTGGATAGCGAGTGTCGAGGCATTCCTCAGATCCGGCGTACAGAGCCGATGTGGATGAAAGCATCACCAGGATCATCGTCAGAAGAATACAGATCGACGCCAGTCCGGCTCCGTTTCGTTTCATTCTGTATGTCATGGAGGAAACAGATACGAAATGATTCGTTTTGTAATAGTAGTTCCGGTTCTTCTGCAGGACTCTGCAGAGAATGACGGATCCCGCGATCAGAACAAGGTAGGTGCCGATGATGATCAGGATGACCGCCACAAAGAACCACATGAGCGCCGACATGGGTTGCTGGATCCTGAGCGCGATGAAATAACCGATGCCGAGAATCAGCAGACCCAGGATCCCCACGATCCAGTTTGCCTTCGGCGGTTTTTCGCCCGCCTTGTCGGCGCGCACAAGTTCGATGGGGTTCGTGAATTGCACCTGTCGGACAGAGTTGAGATAGATCAGGGAAAAAATCACCGTGAAAACAATCACCGTCATGATGACAGAAGTCACAGAAACAGAGAAGGTATACCTGGTCGGGATCTCGATCATCTTTGTAAATCCCATCTCTGCAAGTTTGGACAGCCCGATACCCGCAGCAAGACCGAAGACAACGGCAATGGCCCAGGTGATCAGCGTCTCGAAAAAGAGGATCTTGCCGATGTTGCCTTTGTTCATACCCAGAATGCTGTAGAGCCCGAATTCTTTTTTCCTCCCTTTGATCAACACGCCTTGTGTGTAGAACAGAAACACCAGCCCGAAGATGGTCATGATGTATGTACCCATTTGCATCATATCCATCGCGGTGTGTCCGCCGGGCATCCCGTTCATGATGCCGGAATTGCCCAGGAAGTGCAGGATGTAATAAACGCAGACCATCAGGATGCAGGTCACGAGATACGGGGCATAGAGACGGCCGCTTTTTCGCATGCCGTCGGTTGCCATTCTGATATAAAAGCTCATACTCTGTCACCTCCCTGTGCGAGAAGCGTCAGCGTGTCGCTGATTTTCTGGTAGAGCTGCTGGTCGCTTGCATCTCCGCGGTAGATCTGGTGATAGACTGTGCCGTCCTTGATGAAAAGAACACGGGAAGCGTTGCTCGCCGCCTTGACGGAGTGGGTGACCATGAGGATCGTCTGTCCCATTGCATTCACTTTCTTGAACAGGGTCAGAAGTTCGTCAGACGATTTGGAATCCAGAGCGCCGGTCGGTTCATCCGCAAGAATAATACGGGGATCTGTGATCAAGGCTCTTGCAACCGCAGCGCGTTGCTTTTGCCCGCCGGATACCTCATAGGGATATTTCTTGAGAAGCGTTTCGATCCCGAGCGGAGCGGCGATCTGGTCCAGACGCTGCTTCATTTCCTCCGGTTTTCTGCCTGCCAGAACCAGCGGCAGATAGATATTATCTTCGAGAGAAAATGTATCTAACAGATTGAAGTCCTGAAATACATAGCCCAGATTGTCGCGGCGGAATTTCGCGACGTCATTGTCTTTGACCTGGTTGAGATCCATCCCGTCCAGAATGATCGTCCCTTCTGTTGGTCTGTCCAGCGCCGCCAGGATGTTAAGCAGCGTTGTCTTGCCGCTGCCGGACTCGCCCATGATGGCGACATATTCACCCTCGTCCACCATGAAGGTGACATTCTTCAGCGCCTCCACCGATGCTCCGCCGAAGCGTGTACGATATACTTTTCTTATGCCTTTTGCTTCCAGTAAACTCATTGCTGTCCTCCAAGTCGTTGTGATTTTACGCTATGAGTATATGTGCGAAAGGCGATCCATTCCATTGAATCGCCTTACATATTCTTGTTCAATTCTTACATCTGTGAAAGAACTGCGTTCATGCCATTATTCGATTCCGAGGGTGCTCTGCTGCAGGTCGATCCGTATGGTGGTCCCAACGCCGACCTTCGAGCAGGCCGAGATTTCATGAGAGAGATTGTCGCAGATTCGCTTGCAAAGATACAGGCCGATGCCGCTGGCCCGCTTGTCTTTGCGCCCGTTGCAGCCGGTGAATCCCTTCTCAAAGATTCTGGGGATATCCGCCTCCTCGATTCCGATGCCCGTATCGCTGATGCAAAGCGTGCTTCCGTCCATGAAGATTCGAATCGTTCCCTCGCTCGTATATTTCAGTGCATTGGACAGGATCTGTTCGATGACAAAGGCAAGCCATTTATCATCGGTCAGGACACGATAGGAAGCCTGCTCATATTCGAGAGCGATCTTCCGGTTGATGAATTCACCGGAAAAATTCCGGATCGCCTGACGGATGATGTCGTCAAGCGGGTGTTCCCGGATCACATAATCAATGCCGCCGGAGTCCAGTTTCAGATAGGTCAGAGCCATGTCCACATACTGCTCGATTCTCTTCAGATCATTCAGTGACTGCCTTGCCAGCGCGCTGTCTTCATTCTGGAAACTGAGTTTCATGGCAGAGATCGGCGTTTTGATCTGATGGGCCCAGGCGGTGTAGTAGTCGAGGAGATCATTGTACTTCCCGGTGAACTCGGTCTGCCTTTGCATTTCCTCCGTGCAAAGCGCCCGAATGATCTGCTGATACTGCATATCCTGCGGACCGCGGGGTTCCGGAAGCGCATCGATCAGTTCCGCGCGCAGACCGCTGATCAGTTCCAGTTCTTTATAGGTTTTGCGGTATTGCCAGTAACCGATGATGAGGAACACGAGACCTGCGGCGATGCATAGAGCAAGTGGGTACAAAAGCAGCCGCGGCGGAACGTCGGACAATGCCAGACAGGCAAAGACGATCAAAGCGAAGATGAGAAACGCTGCAAGGGTGATTCGTTTGTAGTACAAATAATGGATGAATGTCATTTTCGGATCTTAGGTTCTGTCTTCAGGTTTCGATAATATATCCGACTCCAAACTTCGTAGTGATGAAGTGATCCAGGCCGATTCCGCTGAGTTTTTTGCGCAGACGGCCGATGTTGACGGTCAGTGTGTTCTCGTCGACGTAACAGTCTGTCTGCCACAGCGCTTCCATCAGTTTCTCTCTGCTGACAACGCTGCCTTTGCTCTGCATGAGCGTCAGCAGGATGCGGTATTCGTTCTTGGAAAGTTCCAGCGTATTGTCCTCATAGGAAAGGGTGTTGTCCCCGGTATTGAGAAACGCCCCGCGATGCTCGATGACCGGCATCGCCGCGGCAAAATCATAGGAGCGGCGAAGGAGCGCCTGGATCTTGGCGATCAAAACATTCTGGTCGAATGGTTTCGCGATGAAATCATCTGCACCCATATTCATCGCCATGACGATGTTCATGTTGTCCGTCGCCGAGGAAATGAAAATGATAGGCACGGAACTGATACGGCGGATCTCATTGCACCAATGGTAGCCGTCCATGAAAGGAAGGCCGATATCGATCAGAACCAGATGAGGCTGCTGCGCAGCGAACTGCCCCATTACGTCGTGAAAGTCACTGACAATATAAGGCTCCATATTCCAGCCTGCGAGGCTTGCTGCGATGGCCTCCGCTATTCCCTTGTCGTCTTCAATGATCAGGATCTTATACTTCATAAATTGATTATATAGCCATACCGATGGCATGGGTACTAACACTTTTGTCACTATTTGATCGTGTATTCCAATTTCTTTTCATGGACAGCACAATCTGTCAGATACATGTTGATCAGGTTCTGATAGGATATGCCGGTTTCCTCGGCTTGCTTCTTGAAGTATTCGATCGTGCCCACATTCAGACGGATCGTGATTTGCTTTTTCAGCTTGTCCGCATACGGATTGCGTCGTGGATTCAGATTTTTGATATCATATTCCTCTCTCATGTTATATGCCCCCTATAATCCTTCGCGATATATTTTAGCTTCAGTTTTCGTCGCCTTTCTAGCGGAAATGATTCTGATTACGTCATCATTCCCACGATAACAATGGCTGACAATGCAAAGCTTTTCTGAAAGGGATACACCCAGAATGAGAAAACGTTCTTCACCATAAGAGTGATCCGGATCATCAAACATGATAGCATCGCTGTCATAAAACACAGTTGCTGCTTCTTTGAAACTGATGCCATGTTTCATCCTGTTATTTCTGTTTTTGTTTTCATCCCATTCAAAAACCATCTCTAAGATCAAACCCCTTCCATAATTATATTATAATTATGGAATAATTATTGTCAAGAAATTGCGGATATCCTTTTCAAGAAAAAAGATATGCAGCCTTATGTTAAAACTGCATATCTTAGTTGGTACTCGATAGGGGAGTTACGCGTATCGCTTCGCGATCCGCCGTCCTGCGCGAGCCCTCCGCGGCTCGCTTGGACCCGTCGCTACAGAACGGTCCACCGGACCGTTCTGCTTCACGCTCCGGCCCTTTCGGGTTCGACTCCCCACTGATTGACTATGAATAACGAAACGGATGGGCGTTGCCCATCCGTTCGTTATTGGTACTCGATAGGGGAGTTACGCGTATTGCTTCGCAATCCGCCGTCCTGCGCGAGCCCTCCGCGGCTCGCTTGGACCCGCGCTTACTCGAAGGTCCACCGGACCTTCTCGTTCACAGCGCGGCCCTTGCGGGTTCGACTCCCCACTAATAGAATAATAAATAGCAAATGGATGGGCTTTGCCCATCCATTTGCTATTTGGTACTCGATAGGGGAGTTACGCGTATTGCTTCGCAATCCGCCGTCCTGCGCG
>CAMOXP010000087.1 GCA_946629205.1 uncultured Bacillota bacterium | reverse complement strand
GGATGTCGCGGATCATCGGACACATGGAGTCCGTCAAAAAGATGGTCGAAAACGACCGGGACTGCACGGACGTACTCATTCAGCTTTCGGCGGTGAACTCGGCCCTGCAGGGGGTCAGCCGCGCCGTGCTCAAGGAGCACATGTCCACTTGCATCGTCGAGGCCGTGCAGCAGGATGACATGGAGGCTTTGGAAGAACTCAAGAGCGCAATCGATACATTCATGAAATGAGGAAGCGCGAAGCAATAAGGAGGCATGAGATGGTATTTATACATTTGGCGGAAGGTTACGAAGAGGTTGAAGCCCTCACCTGCGTCGACGTACTGCGGAGAGCCGGGGTTGATGCGAAGATGGTTTCGGTCACAGGAAGCCTTCTCGTGAAAGGCGCCCACGGGATCAACATCGAGGCAGACCTGCTCTTTGAGGATGCGGACTATGGCGCTTGTGAAATGATCGTCCTGCCGGGCGGACTTCCGGGCGCAACGAATCTGCGGGATCACGCAGGGCTCACAGCCCGGATCAAAGAGTTTGCAAAGGCAGGAAAACCGCTGGCTGCGATCTGCGCGGCACCGCTGGCATTGGCCGCCCACGGCGCGCTGGAAGGAAAGAACGCCACGATCTACCCGGGAATGGAAGATCATCTGGCAGGCGCGAAGCCGACCGGAGAGACTGCGACGATCGACGGCAGCGTTATTACTGGAATGGGGCCTGCTCTGGCAATGGAATTCGCCCTTGCACTCGTTGGTTTTCTCAAAGGAGAAAAGACCAAAAAAGAGGTTGCAACAGGCCTATTGTATGATAGAATTGGGGAAATATAACAGCGTTGCGTAGCGGAGAGAGAAAATTGGAAGACCAGATCATTCTTGTGGATGAACAGGATAGAGAAACAGGACGCGTTGGTAAGCTTGAGGCCCACGAAAAGGGGCTTCTTCACCGCGCGTTTTCTATATTCATATTACGGAAGATCCTGGTCGATGAACCCGATGGGACGAGGACTTTTCACATCCAGCTGCTGATCCAGCAGCGGGCGGAGGGAAAGTACCATTCCGGCGGGCTATGGGCCAACAGCTGCTGCTCTCACCCGAGAGACGGCGAGGAACTGCTTGAAGCAGCGGCGCGCAGACTGCCTGAAGAGACCGGATATACCGTTTCTGATCTGGAGGGCGGAGAAGCCGGCGCTGCAGGTGCTTTGGAGGAGAAGGGCGCATTCGTTTACACGGCGGAGTTCGACAACGGACTGACGGAGCATGAGTTCGATCATGTACTGATCGGATGGCTCCGGAAGGAAATGCTCGATAAGGAGCCGCAGCCCAATCCGGAGGAAGCGTCCCACATGGCGTTCGTCGACGTGGCTGACGTCATGCAGGATGTGCTCAAAAATCCCGGCAAATACGCAGCATGGTTTTTGCCTGCGCTGCTGATCGCTACCGATGGGGAAGAATACGGGTCACTGAACAGTGAAGCATCAAAGCTGATCAAATACTGAGAAGATAGAGTTTGCATAATTGTGTAGTTTGAGAGGAAGGGAGAAAAAATGGCTTTTTATTGTGACGAACCATCGAGAACTTTTAACGAATATCTGTTGGTACCAGGTTACTCATCAACAGACTGCCGGGTCGAGAACGTTTCGCTGAAGACACCGGTAACAAAATTCAAAAAAGGTGAACAACCGAAGATCTCCATGAACATCCCGATGACGTCTGCGATCATGCAGGCTGTATCGGGTGATGAACTGGCCATCGCGCTGGCAAAAGAAGGCGGCATCTCCTTCATCTTCGGATCACAGCCAATCGAAAGCCAGGCGGCAATGGTGCAGAAGGTCAAGAACCACAAGGCGGGATTCGTCCGCAGCAACACCAACATCCGTCCGGACCAGACACTGGCAGATCTGCTGGAACTCAAGGAGCGGACAGGTCATTCGACGACTGCGGTCACAGAGGACGGCACAGCGGAAGGCAGAATGGTGGGCATGGTCACAAGCCGTGACTACCGGGTCAGCAGAATGTCGCCGGACACACTTGTCTGTGAATTCATGACGCCGTTCGACAAGCTGGTATACGCCCGCGAAGGCATCACCCTGAGCGAAGCCAATAACATGCTCTGGGATTATAAACTGAACGCACTGCCGGTGGTCGATGACAAGCAGCGCCTCGTATACTTCGTCTTCCGCAAAGACTACATTGCGCATAAAGAATATCCGGATGAACTTCTGGACGCAGATAAGAGATACGTTGTCGGCGCAGGCGTCAACACCCGTGACTTTGAGGAGCGGATCCCTGCACTCGTAGAAGCGGGCGCGGATGTGCTCTGCATCGATTCCAGTGAAGGCTTCTCCCAGTGGCAGGCAGAAACGCTCAAGTTCGTCAGAGACAAGTACGGCGACGATGTCAAGATCGGCGCAGGCAATGTCGTGGACGGCGAGGGATTCCGTTTTCTGGCGGAAGCAGGCGCGGACTTCGTGAAGATCGGCATCGGCGGCGGAAGCATTTGCATCACCCGTGAACAGAAGGGTATCGGCCGCGGGCAGGCTTCAGCGGTCATCGAAGTTGCCGAAGCACGCAACAAATATTATGAAGAGACGGGTATCTACGTGCCGATCTGTTCCGACGGCGGCATCGTCTATGATTATCATATGACGCTGGCGCTGGCCATGGGAGCGGACTTCCTTATGCTCGGCCGTTACTTCTCACGGTTCGATGAATCACCGACAAACAAGATTCAGATCAATGGGAATTACTACAAGGAATACTGGGGCGAAGGTTCTGCCCGCGCCCGCAACTGGCAGCGCTACGACCTCGGCGGCGACCCCCGCATGAAGTTCGAAGAAGGCGTCGACTCCTACGTTCCGTACGCCGGATCGCTCAGCGATAATGTGCGCCAGTCTCTCCTCAAGGTCAAGTCCACAATGTGCAACTGCGGCACACTGACGATCAAAGACCTCCAGGAAAACGCGAAACTGACCCTCGTGTCCGCCACCAGCATCGTGGAAGGCGGCGCCCACGACGTCATCCTTAAGGATTCTGTCAGCGGAGCGATAAAGTAGGCGTTTGCATAAACGCGCGCGAGGGAACATAGGATGAAATTTCTGTATATACTGCTGATATTTCTGCCGGTTACAATAGTCGGGAAACTGATGGGGCTTTCGGACCCGCTTCTGTTTGCGTGCAGTTCGCTGGCAATCATTCCGCTGGCTGGGATCATGGGCAAGAGCACGGATGTGATCGCATGCTATTGCGGTCAGAGGATCGGCGGGCTTTTGAACGCGACCTTCGGAAACGCGACGGAGCTGATCATCGCGTTTGTTGCCATGAAAGCCGGGATGTTTGATGTGGTCAAGGCGTCCCTGGCCGGGTCGGTGATCGGAAATATCCTGCTGGTGCTCGGCATGTCCATGCTGTGCGGTGGGATAAAGTTCAAGACGCAGAAATTCAACAGAGATTCCATCAACATCACTTCGAGCATGCTGCTTCTGTCTGCGCTCGCGTTGGCTATCCCGGCGATTTTTACCCACGCATTTCCGGAGCGCAGTCTGACCACGACTTTTGAGGGCCTCAGCGTCATCATCGCGATCCTGATGCTTCTGGTTTATGTGATGCAGTTCGTGTTCGTCTTCGTCACGCACCGGCAGCTTTATGAGGAAACGATCATCTCTGACGATGGTGAGAAACCGTCCATGTCTCTGCCGGCCGCTATAGGACTGCTCGTAGCGTCGACAGTCTGTATTGCGATCCTTTCCGAGATTTTCGTGGGAACGGTCGAGCCGATGGCCGAAAGCGCCGGCCTGTCGAAGGTCTTTGTCGGCATCATTCTCGTTCCGATCATCGGCAATGCGGCAGAGCACTCCTCCGCCGTTATCATGGCAATCAAAAACAAGATGAACGCTGCAGTTGAGATCGCACTTGGATCCAGTCTGCAGATCATCTTGTTTGTTGTTCCTGTGCTGACGCTGCTGAGTCTCTGTTTCAAACCCATGAGCATCGTGTTCACGCCGTTTGAGATCGTTTCGGTCTTCGCTTCTGTTCTCATCGCGAACCGTGTCGCTTCCGACGGCGAGTCCAACTGGCTGGAAGGGCTGCAGCTGGTGACAGTTTACGTCATGATCGGCACAGCCTTCTTCTTCGTCTGATTCCTTAGATTCTGATTCCTTAGATTCTGATTCCTGACGAATTGATTCCCTAAAAGTTAAATATAATAGACAGGATCCCGGGACCCGAGCAGGTCGCTGAGTTTCTTTCCATAGAAGAAACCGTGGATCATTTCGTAGTATTCCTTCCACATGGGCAGAGTCAGGCAGGTATCTGACCGCGGGCAGGAGTCCGCGCCTTCAAGCAGGCAGGCGACCGGCGCCAGGGTGCCCTCCAGAAGTTCCAGGATCTCGCCGACGGTGTATTCGTCAGGCTTCCTGCTGAGACTGTAGCCGCCGCCTTTGCCGCTGACGCCGTGCAGCAGTCCGCCTTTGACAAGTTCCTTAACAATGATCTCCAGGTATTTCTTGGAGATGTCCTGTCTTTCCGCAATGTCTTTCAAAGGAATGTTTCCTTCACCTTCATGCTGCGCCAGATCAATCATAACGCGCAGTGCGTAACGTCCTTTTGTTGAAATCATGTATCGCACCCCATTTCATGATGGTTTATATGTTGCTACTCCGTTCTATCGCCTATTTTACTATAGGGTAAATAGATTTTTCAACTTTTTTCTAAAATACCTATTGACACAGTAGGTAAATAGTGTTAATATCGCACCATCAAAACAAGCACAGAGGAAAGGAGGCGCAAGCGATGAAAACTACAACACCGAAAACATTGATGTACTGGATGTGTTGTCTGATGCCGGGCTCCCGGGCAGGTAAGATGATGGGAGACGCGCGGCAGCCTTTGCGTGCGTCTTAAGAAAACTGCAGAAACAAGCAGAAACCGTCATGTTGCCCGGGAGTGAAGCAAACGGGTATTTTTTATGCAAAGGCAATCGAATACAAGATGAACGAAAGGAATTATGAAACTATGAGCGATTATAAATTTGAAACATTACAGTTACATGTAGGACAGGAACAGGCAGATCCGGCAACGGACGCGAGAGCAGTACCGATCTACGCGACCACCGCCTATGTATTCCATAACGCGCAGCATGCGGCTGACCGGTTCGGACTGGCTGACCCGGGTAACATCTACAGCAGGCTGACCAATTCCACGCAGGCCGTGCTGGAAGACAGAGTGGCGGCTCTGGAAGGGGGCAGCGCAGGTCTGGCGCTGGCATCCGGCGCAGCAGCCATCACCTATACGATCCAGGCGCTGGCGGCAAACGGCGGCCACATCGTCGCCCAGAAGACCATCTACGGCGGCACCTTCAATCTGTTGGAGCACACGCTCCCGCAGTACGGAGTCGAAACCACATTTGTGGACGCGCATAATCTGGAAGAAGTAGAGGGGGCCATTCAGGAGAACACCAGAGCGATTTTCCTGGAGACGCTGGGCAATCCGAACAGCGATATCCCCGACATCGACGCCATTGCGGAGATCGCGCATAAGAATGGACTGCCGCTGGTGATCGACAACACCTTCGGAACGCCGTACCTGATCCGGCCGATCGAACACGGCGCGGACATCGTCGTCCACTCTGCAACCAAGTTTCTGGGCGGTCACGGAACGACCATCGGCGGCATCATTGTTGAATCCGGCAAGTTCGACTGGAAAGCCAGCGGCAAGTTCGGCAACATCGCTGATCCGAACCCGAGCTACCACGGCGTATCCTTCTATGACGCAGTCGGCCCGGCGGCCTTCGTCACATACATCCGCGCGATCCTGCTCAGAGATACGGGCGCTACGATTTCACCATTCAACGCCTTCCTGATTTTGCAGGGAGTAGAGACCCTGTCACTCAGAGTCGAACGGCATGTGGAAAATACGAAGAAGGTCATAGAGTATCTGAGCGCGCATCCGCAGGTCACGAAGATCAATCACCCGGCGCTGCCGGATCACCCGCAGCACGCGCTGTACGAGAAGTATTTCCCAAACGGCGGCGGCTCCATCTTTACCTTTGAGATCAAAGGAGGGCAGGAGGAAGCCTGGAAGTTCATCGACGGGCT
>CAMOXP010000086.1 GCA_946629205.1 uncultured Bacillota bacterium | reverse complement strand
ACAGAGAACGTGACATTACCGTCACGAGAGACCAGTTTGTTTCCGATCCTGATGAAATATTCAAAGATCCGGATATCGACATCGTGATCGAACTGCTCGGCGGCGTAGAGCCAGCTGCGACTTTCATGGAAACAGCCATGAAAAACGGCAAGCATGTGATCACCGCCAACAAGGCTGCTGTAGCGGCAAACTACCCGCGTCTTATGAAGGCGGCCGAGGAGAACAACGTGCAGTTCAAATTCGAAGCCAGCGTAGGCGGTGGTATTCCGGTGCTGAATCCACTGGATTGCGGCGCGAGAGCAAACGACTATACGGAGGTCCTGGGCATCGTCAACGGAACGACCAACTACATCCTCCACAAGATGAGCACTGAGGGCATGGAGTACGAAGAGGCCCTGAAGGACGCGCAGGAGAAAGGCTTTGCGGAAGCCGATCCGACTGCAGACGTAGAGGGAATCGATGCAGCCAACAAACTGAGTATCCTGATGGCGCTGATGTTCGGCAAATATGTCCACCCGGATGATATCCCGACGACCGGCATCTCCGGCATCACGAAGGAGAAAATCGAAGAAGCAAAAGCAAACGACTGCGTGATCAAACTGATTGCCCATGCAACAGTCAAGGAAGACGGGGATATCGATTACGAAGTCAGGCCGACGTATATCAGAACCTACCATCCGCTGGCGGGCGTACTGGAAGAGTATAACGCCGTTTACGTCAAAGGCAATCTTGTGGGCAAGCTGATGTTCTACGGACCGGGCGCAGGCCCCTTGCCGACAGGAAGCGCAGTTCTGGGAGACGTAATGGAAATCGCTAAGACGATGGATCTGCAGGAGGACTAAACATGGCAACATTATTCAAACAGTGGCAGAAGCTGATCGGTGGTCAGACGAAGGAAACCTTCAATGATTTTTGGGAGGAATACAGTGGCGCAGAGACAAAGATCTACAGCGATATTCTGGATCATCCGCAGGAGAAGATGACAGGGACGATCGGTGAGCTCGCCGAGAAGTACGATGTACGCCCCGTCATTTTCATGGGCTTTCTGGACGGAATCAACGAAAGCATCGTTACGCCGAATGACTTGGAAGACAAGGACGAGGAATCTGAGATCGAGGTCGAGATCATTCCTGAGAAACTGTTTTTCAATATGCTGAAGGCAGATGCGGATTATCTGTACGGACTGGATCAGTGGAACGACATTCTCGGCGAAGAGAAGATGGTGCAGATCGCAAAAGAATACAAGCAGTCAAGGACAGTCAGAAGGGCGACGCCTAAGATCGGGCGCAATGACCCTTGCCCGTGCGGGAGCGGTAAGAAATATAAACATTGCTGCGGCAGATCATAGCATACATTTCATGCAGTTTATACGATGAGTGATATCAAGCTAGGATTTGACCTAACAATCGAACAGTCTCAGAAACTGGTGATGACGCCGGAACTGATTCAGGCGATCCAGATTCTCCAGTTCAACACCCAGGAGCTGAACTCTTTCATACAGGAACAGCTTCTGGTTAATCCTGTTCTGGAACAGGACCAGCCCCATGAGAAGCAGGGGGAAGGCCAGGCAGAGGAAAGCGAATCGGAGCGAAACGATATCGGAACATCCGGCGCAGAGCGGGCCGAACGTGAGGAGAACGATCAGAAGAAACTGGATGAGGAACTGGATTGGAAGGAGTTCATCCGAAACGGCAGTTACGACGATGTGGGATACAAGGGCTATGCCGGCAGGGATGAAGAACGGCCGGACCTCTTCGAACGGTATGTTGCCAATGAAGTGACCCTTCCGGAGCACCTCATGTTCCAGTATCAGTTCGCGACCGTAAGCAAAGGCTGCCGCCGCGTGGGGAAATACATCATAGAGTCACTGGATGAAAACGGGTATATGACATCGACGGTTCCGGAGATTTCCCGGGCGATGGGCGTCAGCGAAGAGAAGGTAGGCGAAGCCCTCGATATCATCCACAAATTCGATCCTGCAGGCGTGGGGGCAAGAGACCTGAGCGAATGTCTCCGGCTGCAGCTCGAGGCCAGAAACCAGCTGACTCCTCAGATGGAGGAGATCGTTTCCGATCACCTTGAAGACATCGCGGACAACAGGCTTTCTGCAGTTGCGAAGAGCATGGGAATGACGGTACTGCAGGTCCAGGAGGCTGCGGATCTGATCAGGACTCTCGAACCGAAACCGGGAAGGCAGTTCGCCTCTGAAATGGAGACAAGATATGTCATTCCCGATGTCATTGTCGAGAAAGTCGATGGCGAATACGTGGTGATCATCAACGACAGCAGCACGCCGCGTCTGACCATCAGTTCCTACTACAGGGGACTTCTGGGGCAGGCAGACCAGGACAAGCAGCTGGCGGATTATCTCTCGGAGAGAGTAAGCAGCGCCAACTGGCTGATCAAAAGCATAGAACAGAGAAAACAGACGATATACAATGTTGTGTCCGCAGTCGTCAATTATCAGAGGGACTTCTTTGACAAGGGAGGCAAGTACCTGAAGACGCTGACGCTGCGGGATATCGCGGAGGAACTGGGGATCCATGAATCAACGGTCTCCAGATCCATCAGCGGCAAATACCTTCAATGTCCGCGGGGCGTCTTCGAGATCAAGTATTTCTTCTCGGCAGGCGTTTCCGATCAGGTCGGCGAAGGCGTTTCATCGAACAGCATCAAAGAATTCATCAAGGAGATCGTCGAAGGGGAGGACAGGCACAGACCGTACAGCGATCAGGCGATGGTGAAGATCCTGAAGGAAAAAGGCTTCAATATCTCCAGGAGAACAGTGGCCAAGTACAGGGACGAACTGGGTATCCTCTCATCGTCGAAACGAAAACGTTATTGACCCGCGGGCAGAAATGCTTTTGCACGGGCTGATAAATACATTAACCTATAATTTAATTAAAGATATTTGTTTCAGGAGGAAAATGTTATGGCAATCAAAGTTGGAATCAGTGGTTTTGGACGTATTTCACGTCTGGCAATTCGTACAGCAATGGACATGCCGGATATCGAGATCGCAGGAATCAATTATCGTAACGCAGATCTGGACTATCTGGTCTATATGCTCAAATACGACTCTGTGTTCGGAAGATTCCCGAAAGAACTGGGAACCTATGAAGGCGGACTCGTGATCGACGGCAAGCAGGTACCAGTCTACAGTGAACCGAACGCCAAGATGATTCCGTGGGATGAGTGCGGCGCAGAGTATATCGTAGAAGGAACCGGCGCTTACAACACTGCAGAAAAAGCCCAGGATCACCTGGACGCAGGCGCCAAGAAAGTCATCATTACAGCTCCGGCGAAAGACGACTCCCCGACCTTTGTCTGCGGCGTAAACCTGGACAAGTACTCACCGGATATGGATGTTGTTTCCAACGCTTCCTGTACGACGAACTGCCTGGCACCGCTGTGCAAGGTTCTCGAGGACAACTTCGGCATCGAGCAGGGTCTCATGGCGACCATCCACGCTGCTACATCCAAGCAGGTAACTGTCGATAAGAGAAACATGAAAGACTGGAGAATCGGCCGTTCCGCATTCAATTCGATCATCCCGACAACGACAGGTGCTGCAAAGGCAGTCGCGAAGGTTATTCCGTCCCTGAAGGGCAAGATGACAGGTTTCGCTTACAGAGTACCGACAAACGATGTATCCGTCGTTGACCTGAACGTCATGCTGAAGACGCCGACAACCCTGGATGAAATCAATGCGGCTATGAAGAGAGCATCCGAGAATGAACTGAAGGGCATTCTGGAATATGTGGAAGATCAGTGCGTCACCATCGACTTCGTCGGTGATACAAACACCTCCATCTTCGACGCTTCCATGGGTATCGCTCTGAACGACAAGTTCTTCAAGCTGATCGCATACTATGACAACGAGTATGGTTATGCGACGAAGGTGCTCGAGCTTATCAGACATATGTACAGTGTAGATCACAAATAATTCTGAAAAGAGAAGATCAAAGAAAGGATCGTTATCATGAAAAAAACAGTAAGAGATGTTGAACTGAATGGCGTAAGGGTTCTGTGCAGATGTGACTTCAACGTTCCGATGAAGGACGGAGAGATCACCGACGATTTCAGAATCGTATCCGCGCTTCCGACGATCAAGTATCTTATCGAGAACAAAGCGCGCGTCATCCTCATGTCCCACATGGGCAAGCCAAAGGGCGAACCGAAGCCGGAACTTTCACTGGCTCCGGTTGCGAAAAGACTGGAAGAACTTCTGGGTCAGGAAGTGAAATTTTCCTCCTGCCCGACGGTCATATGCGATCACATCAGAGAAGTTGCGGACGGTCTGCAGCCCGGCGAGGTGATGCTCCTGGAGAACACCAGATACAGAAAAGAAGAGACAAAGAGCGAGGAACCGTTCACGGGTGAACTGGCTTCCCTGGGCGAACTCTTCGTCAATGATGCGTTTGGCACGGCGCACAGAGATCACAGCTCCACAGCCGGTATCGCCAGATATCTGCCTACAGTTTCCGGATTCCTCATCGAGAAGGAAGTGAAGTTCCTGGGCGACGCCCTCGAATCACCGGAACGGCCGCTGCTCGCTATCCTGGGCGGCGCTAAGGTCGAGACGAAGATCCCGGTCATGGAAAACCTGCTCAGCAAAGTCGACCAGATCCTGATCGGCGGCGGCATGAGCTACACCTTCTTCAAGGCGCAGGGATATGAAATCGGCAAGTCTCTTCTGGACGCGGACAGCATCGAGTTCACGAAAGAGATCCTCGCGAAGGCGAAGGACGCCGGTGTTGAGATCCTGCTTCCGGTCGACACTGTGTGCACAGATGATTTCGAAGCAAACAATGTGATCGAAGTATACGATTCCGACAAGATCCCGGCGGATCTGATGGGCATGGATATCGGCCCGAAGACCATCGCCAAATACCAGGAAGTCATTGCAAATGCAAAGACCATCGTCTGGAACGGACCGATGGGCGTATTCGAAAATCCGAAGTTCGAAGCAGGTACGAAGGCAGTTGCTGAAGCTCTGGCATCCTCAGATGCGACAACGATCATCGGCGGCGGAGATTCCGCAGCAGCAGTCGAGCAGTTCGGTCTGAAAGATAAGATGACGCATGTTTCAACAGGCGGCGGCGCTTCCATGGAATTCCTGGAAGGACGCGAATTACCGGGCATCGCCTGCATAGAAGAAAAGTAGGGAGAAGCAGCATGAGAATACCGTTTATAGCAGGAAACTGGAAAATGTTTAAGACTCGTGCAGAGGCTGTGGCTTTTGCGGAAGAGTTCAAAAAGTTGTATCAGGGAACAGACATCAAGGCGGCGATCTGTGCACCATTCACCGACCTGGAAACTCTGGTGAAGGAATTTGAAGGAACCGGCATCGGCGTCGGAGCCCAGAACGTCCACTTCGAAGAAGAAGGTGCATTCACAGGCGAAGTGTCCGTCAGGATGCTGGAGGACATCGGAGTCGACTACTGTATCGTCGGCCATTCCGAGCGCCGGCAGTATTTCGCTGAGACAAACGAGACTGTCAACTTGAAACTGAAGAAACTGCTTGCCGGAAGCATCCGGCCGATCATGTGCTGCGGCGAAAGCCTGGAGCAGAGGGATTCCGGCGTTTTGTTCGACTTCGTCAAGACACAGCTGGAAGAAGGTCTGGCGGGAATCAGCGCCGAAGACGTAAAGCGCGTGGTGATCGCCTATGAACCGATCTGGGCAATTGGAACAGGCCGCACCGCCAGCCCGGAACAGGCGGAAGAAATGTGCGCCTTCATCCGGCAGACTCTGATCGGATTGTATGACGAGGAGACGGCTGATGAAGTCATCATTCAGTACGGCGGCAGTGTCAAACCTGCTAATGCCACCGAAATCATGAACCAGGATGAAATCGACGGAGCTTTGGTGGGAGGAGCATCCCTCAAGGCTGAGGATTTCATGAAGATCATAGATTTCTGATACCGCTCAATATATAAGTATATATAGTTATATATAATTCTGAAGGAGGAAAAATTACATGGCATTGATAGAAGATGTATTAGCAAGGGAAGTTCTGGATTCCAGAGGAAATCCTACCGTCGAAGTTGAGGTCCTGCTGGAGGACGGCACAGAAGGAAGAGCGATCGTTCCATC
>CAMOXP010000085.1 GCA_946629205.1 uncultured Bacillota bacterium | reverse complement strand
TGCGCGTAGTTCTTGTCCGCAGCGTCTGCTGTTGCGAAGTGGGAGAAGAGGCCGATCAGCTTGATGTGCTGCAGGGTCGTAATCATCTTGACGTCTTCAACGGAGGCCGGATCTTCCGGGTTGTATCCGATCCTGCCCATTCCTGTATCTACGGCAATGTAGCATTCGATGGTTTTGCCTGCCTTGCGCGCTGCGTTGTTGATCGCTTCCGCATTCGCGTAGCTGCAGACGACCGGTGTCAGATCATATTCAGCAAGGACGTCCGCGTAAGGTTCCGGCGTCAGTCCGAGAATCAGGATCTGCTCTGTCTTATATCCGGCGTTACGGAGCTTGATCGCTTCGGAAAGTGTTGCCACACCGAAAGATTTCACACCGTTTGCCCGGAGAACCGATGCACATTTCACAGATCCGTGGCCGTATCCGTCGGCCTTGATGATCCCCGTGATCTTCTTGTCGATACCGACCTTGGAAATGATCTGCTTGATGTTGAAATCCAGGTTTGAAAGATTGATTTCCGCCCACGCGGCTCTCATTGCATCCTTATACATGTTACTAATAGTCCTTTCAGTTTATAAAAATAATAATAAAAAAACAGTGCTATGATCCCAATGATAATAACCCCAATTGGATTATAGCACTTTCCCGTCTTGTGTAAAGGTCTTTCCACATAGGATGTGCCAAATGAGAACAGGTCCATATGATGCAACTTTGCGACATGCGGCCGGCTCGTCCTGCTTTTGCATGATATTATTTGCAAAGGCTCTCGTTTTTTGTTTACATTTGCACCCCGGCTGAGTATAATGCGGCACAACATAAATCACATTCACACTAGAAGATTTTCGTAGGTGTGAGGTGTGTATTTTTTATACTCATTTTTTGTATTTTGGGGAGGGAGATAGCAAATGAGATACTACAACGTGCTTTTGAACACAAACGCTGAAACACTGGACGAACGGGCAACTGTAGATTACCGGGAATATCGCGGCGACAATCCGATCACCGCGATGAACAATTACATCTACAAGCACATCGAAAACGGGCTGGTTTTCTTCGCGTACCGGGAGGAGGGTTCCGGAACCTATGCTGTTTTTTCTTACGACGAGCGGAAGTTTTCTTTTCAGGACGCGCATGATTACATGACCAACTTCCTGCAGGAGACGTTCCAGATAAAACAAATCAACGACCGTGATGAAGAGATCACACTGCGGCAGCTCTATACTCATCTCATGGAAGGGAGACGGAGAGAGTATGTTAACTACGCGGGACGATACACCGAAAACTGCAATATGGATTGGCTGTACACGGAATGGCGCAATCCTGATCACTCGGGCAGCAATTTCCCGTCCTTCATACTCGATGAACGGATCATCTCAACAAAAGACAGAAATGTCCCTGCGATCTATGATCCAACTGTCGTGAAGGAGCTGGCAAACATAGAAGAAAACGAAAATCTGACCGGCCTGAAGGGCAATCCCGTCCACTATGTCATATCAGCCCGGGGGATGGCCGCCGCATGTGATATCACGGACACGCTGGCACAGAGCCTGCTGAAAGCGAAGCGGATCGACGGCAGAAGGATGACGATCATCCGGGATATCCACCCGGAGATTTTCAGAAGAACAAACCACCTTGAAGACCTGCTCGATAATAACAGGGGCGGCGTTGTCATGATCGATCTGTCCGCGCAGTTCGCGCACTCGCCGACGGAATACGGCGCTGCATGCGAATACCTTGCGGCGATTTTTAAGCAGTACCGGAACCAGAGCCTGTTCATCTTCACCTACAACATGGACCAGCCCGGTTTCGCCTATCAGTTCCTCCCGCTGATCCGCAAGTATGCGATCACCGTCGATCTCAGAGAAGGCAAGGCGGACAGAAAATCGGCCATCGAGTACATGGAGGCATTGATCCGGAACTCTGAAAATGCCGAGTACGCCGGTCAGGCCGGGAAGTTCATGAAGCTCTTCCCGGAAGATGCGTTCTCGCAGTCAGACGTATTTGAAATGTATGAGAAGTTCGACTCCTGGTGCATGAACGAAAACGTGCTGCACGCGTATGATTTTGATGTTTCCGGAGACCTGATGCTGGACAGGGATGAAAACGCGGAATCCTCTTACGATAAACTGCAAAACCTGATCGGCCTGAAGACGGTAAAGGAGCAGATCAACAGGATCCTCGCTTCGGATATCGTGGAGCATGAGAGAAAGAAGCGCAAAGGCAGACAGTACCAGTCAGGCACCATGCATATGGTTTTCGCCGGCAGCCCCGGTACCGCCAAGACAACTGTTGCCAGATTATTTGCCGGGATCGCAAAGGAAAAAGGGGGCCTGAAGAGCGGGGCCTTCGTTTCGTGCGGCGGCATGGATCTGAATGACCCATGGGGAACTAGCGTAAGAAACGCATTCAAAGCTGCCGAAGGCGGCGTTCTGTTTATCGACGAAGCCTATTCATTGAACAGTCCTCCTTCGGTCACCGCTCTGATTCAGGAACTGGAGAATCAGCGTGATAACGTGATCGTGGTTCTGGCGGGATATGGCGATGCAATGCATGCATTCATGAAGCAGAACGACGGGCTGAAGAGCAGGCTCCCCCACTGGGTGGACTTCCCGGACTATACCGCAGAGGAGCTGTCGGAAATCTTCGAATCGATGCTGGACGAACGGGGCTTTCATGCAACGGAAGACGCACTGAAAGCGGCCCGCTACATCTTCGAAAAGGTGCGGATCGTAGAGAACTTCGGCAACGGAAGATACGTGCGGAACCTAATCGACCGCGCCGCGGAGAACCAGTCCGTACGACTGCTCTCCGGAGGAAAAGATGCAGAGAAGATCAGAAAAGACCGCCTGTTCCAGCTGACGGCGGACGATATCACCTCCCTGGAGGAGGGGGTGACCTGCAGGCGTGCACCCGGAACGGCTCTGAAAGAATTCAACGAGCTGATCGGCCTTTCTTCTGCAAAGAAAGTCATTCACAGAGCCATTGCAAATTACAAAATCAACCGCCTGTGCATCGACAGAGGCATCCCAAGAGAAAAGGCCTCCCTGCACATGGTGTTTACCGGCAATCCCGGCACTGCGAAGACAACGGTCGCGCGGCTGTTTGCCGAGATCCTGAAGGACGAGAAGGTGCTGTCCACCGGAACCTTCGTGGAAGTCGGAAGAAAAGATCTTGTCGGCGTCGCTGTCGGGCACACCGCGCCGCTTGTTCAGGCCAGGTTCAAGCAGGCCCGGGGCGGCGTCCTGTTCATCGACGAAGCCTATGCGCTTTGCGATGCCTGCGGTGGCGGTTATGGCGACGAGGCAATCAATACCATCGTGCAGGAGATGGAGAATTACCGGGATGAAGTCATCGTGATCTTCGCCGGATACCCGAAGCCTATGCAGGCGTTCCTCGAGCGCAACCCCGGCATGCAATCCAGAGTTGCCTTCCAGGTATCGTTTGACGACTATTCGACCGACGAGCTGTGTGAGATCACAACGCTGATGGCAGGCAAGAAAGGTCTGACCGTGACTGATACTGCCCTGGAAAAACTCAGAGAGAACTACGAAATCGCGCGGAAGCAGGACGGCTACGGCAATGGCCGCTATGTCCGCAAGATGCTGGAAGAAGCCGAGATGAACCTCGCCGAACGGATCACGGAATCCCTTGCACCCGGCAGCGAATCAGAACTCACGGAAGAAATGATCACGACCGTCGACGCCTGCGACATCCCGCAGATGCAGGCAGGCGGTACTGCAAAAGCAAGACGCATCGGTTTCGCATGCTGATTTTGAAGATGGAGATGAAACGATGAACGATGAAAGAGATTTCGAAATCCAAAAGCACAAGCAAAAGGGATGAATAGCATTAAAGATAGCGGCGGTACTGGTCAAATCTGCTGCAAAGGCTATCCACTGCATGGCTGTCGCTGGACAGGATGAACCTGCCGCCGTTGGCCGCGATGTAGTCCAGGATCGGCTTCGCAGGATAGGTATCGGTGCGGCAGCCCCGCGTCATGCCGCCGGTGTTGATCTCGAAGAGTGCGCCGGTCTGCAGCAGTTTGTCGACCGCCTTCTGCCAGGCAGCGATATAGCGCGGATGGCCTTCGTCGAAGAGTGCGCCCTGTTTGCCGCCTTCTCCGCCGGCGTTGTATTTGGTGATCAGATCGAGGTGGCCGATGATGTCTGCGCCGGTCATCTCGACAACGCGGCTTACGGTTTCGTAATACCGCTCGATCATGGCGTACACATCGCCGCCGAAATACTTCTCGGCGGTCTCCTGCCAGATCTCTTTCGTTTCGTCGATGATGACGATGCCGCCCCCTTCCGGGCTGCAGTCGATATAGTGGACAGAGCCGATGACATAGTCCCAGTCTCTTGTAGGTGTTCCGGCCAGGCAGTCCTGTTCGACGCCGCAGAGGATCTCCATCCTGCCGGTGTACTCCGCAGCCAGAGCGCGGACCTCCGCTTCATACGCTTCCTGATCGGACAGCAGCATGCAGTAGCTCTCGTCATAGGGGGTGTAGCCGTGACCGGAAAATCCGTAGACCTTCAGCCCCTGGGCGAACGCCGCTGCAGCCATCTCCACCGCGGTATTCCCCCCATCGCAGTATGATGTGTGGGTGTGGAAATCCGCCAGGCTGTTTTTGTTTAATTCCGAGTATCTGCTGAAGTTCATTTCGTCATCTTCTCCTGCTTGACCTTGTGGTCGATCACATGGCGGGACGCCAGTTCCTCTGTGATGTCATCCAACGAGATGCCCGCTTCCACCATGAGCACCATCACGTGGTACGCCAGGTCTGCGATCTCGTAAATCGTCTCTGCTTTGTCTTCTGCCTTTGCGGCGATGATGACTTCTGTCGACTCCTCTCCAACTTTCTTCAGGATCTTATCCAACCCTTTCTCGAACAGATAGGTCGTATAAGAGCCTTCCTTCTTCTCTGTCTTCCTTCCGCGGATCAGTTCCATCAATCCCTCATAGGAAAATGTATCGTCGATAGGCGATGCAGGCTCAGCATCAAGGTCTGCGGCCGCTTCCAGCATCGGATAGTCGAAGCACGACCAGGTCCCCAGGTGGCAGGCCGGTCCGTCCGGTTTCACCTTCACCACCAGCGCGTCCCTGTCGCAGTCCGCCGTAATGGACACGATGTGCTGGTAGTTGCCGCTGGTCTCACCCTTGAGCCACAGCTCCTGCCGGGAGCGGCTCCAGAAACAAGTCAGCTTCTTCTCCAAAGAGATCCGCAGGCTCTCCTCATTCATGTATGCCAGGGTCAGTACCTCGTTCGTGTCCACATCGACAACGATCGCCGGTACCAGTCCCTTCTCGTCAAATTTCACGTCTTCTACTTTTACCATTTCTGCCATTGTCTATCTCCTTGCCGGTATTCCTGCTTTTGCCATTGCTTCTTTCAGGTCCGCGATCTCCACTTCCTTGAAGTGGAAGATGCTTGCAGCCAGCCCCGCGTCGATGTCGGGGATCTCGGTGAACAGCTCGATGAAGTCCTCGATGCAGCCCGCCCCGCCGGAGGCGATGACCGGTACATTGACCGCATCGCAGACGGCCTTCAGCAGCGGGATGTCGAAGCCCTGTTTCACACCGTCCGTATCGATGGAATTGACGACGACCTCGCCGGCGCCTGCGTCGACGCAGCGTTTGATCCAGTCGATGGCTTCCATGCCGGTGTTCTCCCGGGCGCCCTTGGCAAAGACCCGGTAGACCCCGTCAATCAGGGAAACGTCCACGGACAGGACGACGCACTGGTCGCCGTAGAGTCTGGCCGCTTCACCGATGATGGACGGATTGCGGATGGCACCTGAGTTGACGCTGACCTTGTCCGCGCCGCACTTGAGCACCCGGTCGAAGTCTTCAATGGTGCTGATGCCGCCGCCGACTGTCAGCGGGATAAATACGTTGGACGCTGTCTCGGTCAGGATTTCCGTGAACAGCTTCCGTCCGTCGCTGGACGCGGTGATATCGTAGAACACCAGCTCATCCGCGCCGGCATCTGTATAGAACTTCGCCAGTTCCACCGGCGATGATACATCGTTCAGGTCCTTGAACTTGGTTCCTTTGACGACCCTGCCGTCTTTTACATCCAGGCAGGGGATGATTCTCTTTGTGATCAT
>CAMOXP010000084.1 GCA_946629205.1 uncultured Bacillota bacterium | reverse complement strand
AAACCGCATCAGAAGCCGCATCAGAAATTGTTCAGACCTTCGAACGTACGGTTCACGAAATCTGTGATCTGCGTTCGGAAGATGAGACCCAGGGCGACCGCGATCGCCACCAGGATCGCGACCTGCACAAGTTCCATACCGGAGCGTCTGCGCAGGATATGGCTTTTGCTGCAGCACTTTTCAAGAAATGATGTTAGATATCTCTCCATCTCAATACCTCCTGTAAATAATGCGTCTGTGTTACCCCTTCAAAGGCTCATATCGGCCTTTGCGTGTCTAATTATAACATATATGGTAATAAATAGCAATTCTTTATTTAAGTAAATTGTAAAAAAATAGTGGTGTACATGTAAAGTATTATTTGATATAATCTTCACGGTGTTCTATAGCTTTTGCATTAGAAGACCCGGTATTATTGTGTTTTTTTTGGAGGTATTTATTATGGGTGCTATTGATAGTGTAGTATTAGCAATTAGTAACATCCTGTACCAGCCATGGTTCGTTCCGCTCATTCTGATCGGCGGCGCGATCTATCTGACGATCAGATGCGGCTTCCTGCAGTTCGGAATGTTCCGTGAAGCATGCAAGGTCATCATGGAAAAGCCTCATGAAGGCGGCGTTTCTTCTTTTGGTGCCTTGATGGTATCTACTGCATCAAGAGTCGGTACAGGAAATATCATCGGTGTTTCCACAGCTATCGTCTGCGGAGGCCCGGGCGCGATCTTCTGGATGTGGATCACAGCGTTCTTTGGCGGCGCATCGGCATTCGTCGAGTCGACGCTGGCGCAGATCTATAAGAAACATGACGGTGAAGGCGGTTCCATGGGTGGACCGGCGTTCTACATGAGAGACGCTCTCGGCCAGAAATGGCTCGGTGTGATCTTCTCCATCCTAATCATATTCACATATATGGTTGGATACAATATGCTGGCTGCCTACAACCTGCAGTCCACTTTCGCGGCGTTCAGTTTCTACAACAACGGAACTCCGTACATCATCGGCATCATTCTCTGCGTTCTGTTCGGCGTCATCGTTCTGGGCGGTGCGAAGAGACTGATCAACGTAACTGAGGTTCTGGTTCCGATCATGGGTGTTATGTATGTTATCGTTGCGATCATCGTACTGGTCATCAACATCTCGAATCTGGGACACATGTTCGGCATGATCTTCGCAAGCGCGTTCGACTTCCAGGCGATCTTCGGAGGCTTCGCTGGATCATGTATCATGTACGGTGTCAAGAGAGGCCTGTACTCCAATGAAGCTGGTATGGGTTCTGCTCCGAACGCTGCGGCGAGAGCGGACGTTTCTCACCCGGCAAAGCAGGGACTCGTGCAGATGCTTTCCGTATTCATCGATACGCTGCTGATCTGTACCGCGACCGCGTTCATGTGCCTGTCAACAAAGGTTGACGCTGCTGCTTACAACCTGCCGGACGGCCCGAACGCTGCCGGATATGTACAGGATTCACTGGCGTCCGTCTTCGGAGGATTCGGACCGGCGTTCATCGCTATCGCAATGTGCTTCTTCGCATTCACCACACTGATTGGTAACTATTCATACTGCGAAGGATGTTTCGAATTCATCATCGGAAGAGAAGGCAAGAAGAGCGAACTGCTCGTCATGCGTATCATCGCATCACTCCTGATCTTTGTCGGATCCATCGCATCAGCCGGTCTCGTATGGGATATCGCGGACATGATGCAGGGACTCATGGTCGTTACCAACGTTCCGACAATTATCATTTTAGGAGGTATCGCCTTCAAGTGCCTGGATGACTACAAGCGGCAGATGGCCGAAGGTATCAACCCGATCTTCAAGTCCGCTTCTATCGGTCTCAAGCAGAAGACAGACTTCTGGAACTAGGTCAAAACCCGAACCTGGTGTGTCATTAGGGACGGTTCTTTTGGCACATTACCATTTTCTTCCTTTATTTGGTAATGTGTCAAAAGAACCGTCCCTTTGACACATTACAATTCCAGCAGGGCGGGGCTCACTGTCACGACAACCAGGACAAGAAGAAAAACTGTAAGGGGCATAGTCAGTTTCGTCTCGGCCAGTCGTCCGCGTTCTTCGCTGTCGATCTTTCGGGACAGCCACAACGCTTCACTCTCGGACTGGAGCTTGTCAGTCAGCTCCGCGCCCTTGCTGATATTGTCACTGATGATATTGCTGATCCGCATCAGCTCCCGGGAGCCTTTGCCCGAGCATTCGCTGCTCCTGGCAAAGGCTCTGAATTCTTTTTCCAGAGAACTGTTCGTTTCCCTGATTTTATGATCTATTTCAGCCATGCTTCTGTAGAAGTAATCGCCGGCTAAACTTTCCGTCTGTCTGCTTTCCTCGATGATGTGTTCAAAGGCCGCGCTCAGCACAAGTCCCGCGCCGAGGAGCAGCACCAGTCGGCTTGCGAATTCCGGCAGCTGCCGGTTCACCGAAGTCATCTGGCTGCGCCGGATCTTTTCCAGAGGATCCAGTCGCCTTTTATACACGAATAAAGCCAGAAGGATCATCGCCAGCGCGATCATGGCGGTATTGGTTTTTTTCTCTGTTCCCCAGGTAATCGTTTCTCCCGTTCGGAGATGGTCGGGCAGCGTTACTCTGCGCACGCTCAGGTCGTCGTTGAGGGAATTGATAACGCTGCGCATTTCGTATGACAGCAGTTCTTCCTCCGACATCATGCCGGCTGCAGTATTCCTGCGGCTGCTGTCCGTCGGGCCGGAAGCTGCAGACCGTTCCCGTTCACATGGATACAGGGACAGTTTGTATTCTTTCGTCACCGTTCCTCTGTCCGTCTGTATGTCCGCCACCAAGTCGATATGTCCCGCGGAACTGCCCTCGGCGGGGCGGACCAGGTAAACGCTGTTTTTTTCCTTAAGGAGGGGGACTGTCGAGAAATCAAACCCTACAAACAGATCGAACAGCAAAAACAATACCCCCACTGTGACGATCACAAGGATTCTCCCGACAGCCCGTTGGATAAGGAAGTCTTCTGTCAGCACCGCTTCCTCTGCAGCGGCTTTTTTCTTAAATATCGACATGGGATATTCTCTCCATCATAATAAGTCCCGCGAGGCCTGCGCCCAGGCAGCCTGTCATGATCAGCCGCCCGGGCAGACCGGCATATAAAGGAATCACATAAGAAGGCGAAAGAAGGTTGAGGATCACCAGCATCGCCAGAGGCATCAGGGCGATCAGCCTTCCTTCAAACTTTTTCTGTGATGTGAGGGAGTGGATCTCCCGTTCAATGTTCATCTTGTCTGTGAGAATAGAGACGGTGCGGGAGATGCTCTTCTCCAGGTCCCCGCCTGTATTCCGGCATATGATATAGACCTGCACGAAGTTGCTGATATCTTCACAGCCGCTTCTGGCGGCGAAGTCGGTCAGCAGTTCGCTGTCGCTTTCATTGTTTTCGAGGATGCAGCGTTTCATGTGCGCCAGTTCCATCATGATCGGCTCTTCCGGTCCGTACATGGCAGAAAGCGTATCGGCGGCTTCTACCAGCGCTTCAGGCATCTGCCTTCCTGCCGTAAAGGACGCAGAAAGGGAATAGAGCATATCCTTGAACTGATGCTGCAGCTTCTGCCGGCGCTGCTGCGCCCGCCAGGACGTATAGAACGGCTTCATCCTGATGACAAGAAATCCGCACAGGGCCGAAAGAATCAAACTGTGGTAAAAGAGAAACACGATCCCGGCGGCTGTCAGATATCCGCCGCAAAAAAACAGCACACGCTCTTTCTCTGTCATTTCATATTCTGCATAGTTCTGTATCATCGATATCTCCGGTTTCCAGTTTTTCTCTGTGGACCAGTTTGTTTCCTGTCAGGCCATCATCCGCCCGGTAAAGACAGTTGGTCCGGATCTGTCCTTCCGAAACTTCCGTAAGCTCGGAAATCTCAACGACCTTGCGGCTTCCGTCCCGCATGCGGCTCATGTGTATGATGATGTCGATACCTTCACTGATCTGCGCCCGGATGGCGTCCACGGGAAAGTCTACAGCCTGCATGAACATTGCCTCGAGTCTCCGCAGCATCCCTGAAATACTGTTGGCGTGACCGGTACTCATGGATCCCGCGTGTCCGGTATTCATGGCGTTGATCATATCGAAGACCTCGCCGCCCCGGACTTCCCCGACGATAATGCGGTCGGGACGCATGCGCAGGCTGGTTCTGACCAGCTGCGTCATATCGATCTGCCCGCGGCCTGCTGCGTTGGCGTTTCTGCATTCCAGACGGACGATATTTCGGATCCGGTCGATCTGCAGTTCGGCAGAATCCTCGATCACGATCACGCGCTCGTCCTCGGGGATGAGCTGCGCCAGCACATTGAGCATGGTTGTCTTGCCGCTGGATGTTCCTCCGGAGACCAGTATATTGGCCCGGCTGCGCACCAGGGCGCGAAGGACCCAGGCAGCGTCCGGCGTCACGGTCCCGTTTCTGATGAGGTCATCCAGTGTCAAGCTCTCTTCCGGAAATTTACGGATGGTCAGGATCGGCCCGTTCAAAGCGATGTTTCCGTAAACGGCGTTGACCCTCGATCCGTCGCTGAGACGCGCGTCCACGATAGGGTTCAACTCATTGATTTCGCGGTGGACTCTGCCGGCGATCCGCCGGATCAGCTCCAGCAGATCCTCCGTCGAGTCGAAGGAGAGGGGGACTTGCGTGATCTTCCCTCTGCGCTCCACGAAGATCCTGTCAGGACCGTTGACCATGATTTCCGAAATGGATCCGTCATCGATATACGGCTGAAGGATATCCATCTCGCACCGCAGCGACAGGAACAGCCTCTCGATCAGAGCAGCGTTGTCCCGGAAACTGCAGGATGCAGACTTGTCTTGTGAGAACACGAACGTTTCGATGATACCCATGGCTTTCTCGTCGGTCATTTCCTCCACGGATTCCGTGAGCAAAAGCCTGATATCCCGGATGTAAGATCTCACATCCTGCTTTGTATATTTTGACATCGCATCCATAATTTTCCTTTCGAGAGCATCATAACACAAATACCATAATTTGACAATCCCTATTTTTTCCATTTGTTGATGTTTTTTTGACGCGAAGGAGTTGTGGTATAATACGCATACAGACAGCCGGGCATTGACAGAAAACAAATGTATCTTGTAATCAAACGATTCTTGTGAATCAAACGGAGGTGCGATATGAAGAAATTGTTGGCAGCATTGCTGGCTGTTATGACATGTCTTGCTTTTGCAGCCTGCGGCGGCAGCTCAGGATACGGAGAAGGGGAACAGTTCCAGCTTGGAGACAACACTTACGCTCTGGAAAGGGTCGTTCGGGCTACGGGCAATGATACCGGTGCTACGGACGGCTACGGTGTGAGCGTCCTGCAGGTCGGCAACACCGCGCCGGTCATCATTTCAGGATTGGGCAACGGAACATTGAATTCGACGAGCGCCATCGATATGACGCTGCGTGATGGAGACAAGACGTACTCGACCCGCTCCATTTCTTTTGCCGCCACGGATGAAGTGGAAGGCTACGGAAGCCGGGTAGTTTTCTACTTTGATATCCCCAAGGGCAGCGACCTGCCGACCAGCGCAACGATGAAAGGGCAGAGCGAGGAAGAAGTCGCAGAACTCGACCTGTCGGGGATGACAGCCGTCGAAGAAACGACGACCACAACCACGACGACAACCACCGCGGTGTCGCCGGAGAACCTGCCGGTCGATCCGAACTACGATCCGGAGGCGAACAAGGATATCGGCAACACGGATGTGTACGATCCAATCGACTCATTCGACGTCAGCCTGCCGGATACTGACTTCTAATCGGTTGAATTTCAACTTGCGCTGTGGTAGCATAACGGTGTATGTATTTATCAATCATCATTATTAATTGTTATTTGTGAGGTATTATTATGAGTCAGCAAGAGCCGCAACTGCAGGGCGTTGCCGGACTGAAAAAGCATGACATCAAGGTCTCCGGGATCGTGTTCATGCTCTACTGTCTGGTCGCTGCAGGCGCATTCGGAATCGAAGAAATGATTCCGGAAGCGGGTCCGGGAATGACACTGTTGCTTTTGTGCATCTTCCCGTTTATCTGGGCGTATCCGATCAGTTCGCTGGTCGCGGAGTGCTCATCTGTTATGCCGTCGGAGGGCGGCGTGTACGTTTGGGTCAAGGAGGCCTTCGGTGAGTTCTGGGGATTCCAGACAGGCTGGTGGGCAACCGTATCCACGTATATTACAAACGGCGTATATGTCGCGCTGGTATCCGGCTATGTGAGCCAGATGA
>CAMOXP010000083.1 GCA_946629205.1 uncultured Bacillota bacterium | reverse complement strand
ATAGGTGTATAATACATAATAGAACAATAAAAGGAGGCACATTCAAATGGCTAATATTTATAAAGGAACACTGGGACTGATCGGAAACACACCGCTCGTAGAAGTGGTCAATATTGAAAAGGATCTGGGGCTGGAGGCGACGCTTCTGGTCAAGCTGGAGTATTTCAATCCGGCCGGCAGCGTCAAGGACAGAATCGCCAAGTCCATGATCGAGGACGCAGAGGAGAAGGGAATCCTGAAGGAAGGGTCCGTGATCATCGAGCCGACCTCGGGCAACACAGGCATCGGTCTGGCGGCGATCGCAGCGGCCAAGGGATACCGCGCGATCCTGACCATGCCGGAAACCATGAGTGTAGAGAGAAGAAATATCCTGAAGGCGTACGGTGCGGAGATCGTTCTCACAGAAGGCGCCAAAGGAATGAAGGGCGCCATCGAGAAAGCAGAAGAACTGGCGGATGAGATTCCGGGTGGCTTCATTCCGGGACAGTTCGTCAATCCGGCCAATCCGGCCGTCCATAAGGCGACTACCGGTCCGGAGATCTGGAACGATACAGACGGCGCAGTCGACATTTTCATCGCCGGCGTAGGCACCGGCGGCACACTGACCGGCACAGGGGAATACCTCAAGAGCCAGAAACCGGATGTGAAGATCGTTGCCCTTGAGCCGGACGATTCCCCGGTCCTCTCTGAAGGCAAGGCCGGCCCCCATAAGATCCAGGGCATCGGCGCAGGATTTGTTCCGGATGTGCTGAACACCGCGGTATATGATGAAATCTTCCGTGCAGGCGGCGAGGATGCTTTTGCGGCGGCGAAATACTTGGCCAAGAAGGAGGGCATCTCGGTAGGCATCTCCTCCGGTGCAGCGCTCCATGCAGGAATCGAGTACGCGAAGAAACCGGAGAACAAAGGCAAGACCATAGTTGTTCTGTTGCCTGACAGCGGCGACAGATACTACTCCACACCGCTGTTTACAGAATAGAAAAATACATATGTGTTAGAATCCTCCTTACTGATACATGGACAATCGACTTGCAAAAAAACCCGGCACATCATTGAAGACCCTGCCGGGTTTTTTTGTACAGAAATATGGTATACTATGCGCGTAAACAGGAGGTGCCGTATGAGCAAACCGAAATACAAATATGTGAGGATCCAGGGCAAAGAACTGGCGAAGAACACGATGTACGCAAAGGGCATCTTCAGCATGTGCTGGCAGCTGATACAGGAGGATGTCATGGAAGAAGAGGACGCGGATCTGTACCGGGAGATCGACGACTGGTTTGCGGAAACACTTCCGTGGCCTGAGCCATGCAAAAGACAGGAACCTGTGGTTTGCTGGTTCAAAACAGAAAACACTCATGAGATGATGAGGATGATCCGGCCTGCTCTGTGGCTGCTCGAGCGGTACAACCATCCTTACTATGTGGTGTACACGAACACGCCGGGCGAGATCGTCTATGAAGACCAGTATCAGGTCGCAGCAAAAACAGACGGGGTTCTGCAAATCGATGAAGTGCAGCCGTCCTGGTCGCCGGAAGAATAGAATTATTATTTATCGATAACAGAACGCAGCGCTTGTATGGCCGCATCCAGCAGAGCGCCGGTGCCGGTTACCGTAACTCCTGCAATCAAGGTATCACACATGTTGAATGGGATGAGGATTCGCGTTGCCTTTGCTTGCGCAACGGAATGCGCGATGGTCCCGGTGATTTCGCCAAGCATGGCATCTGCAATGACAATGCCGACAGGCCCGATAATGACATCTGCAGTCCGGCAGGCTACAACAACGGAATTTTCACCGGTGGCACCCTGATCTGCGCCGGCCTTGATCATGGCGGCAGTCGCGATGCTGTTCGTTCCGACTGCAGTCACAGTTTCCGTTGGATATTCTCTTTTGATTCTTGCGACAAGCTGTTTTCCAATGCCGCCGCCCTGTGCGTCGATCACCAAAATGTTCATTCTTTTCACCTTATCATCTTAATAAAGCGTATCATAATTCCAAAGACGCTTTAAGCCCCACAGGGGGATAAAAACTGATCCCATCGACGGGCACAACGAATCGATGGGATCATGAAAATGAAATCAGAGAATCAATTATCTCTTTGTTATTGCTGCTTTTACCGTTCCTCTGGGATCCGATACCAGTACGATGACAGTCCAGATCACGAGTGCCAGAGCAACGACTGCAAAACCAAGGAAGCCGTCGTTGATCATATCTGCGCCGGCAGGAGCGAAATAATCTGCTCCCAGTTCCGAGAATTCGAATACGGCATCGATCATCCACATCAGGGAAGCGCCCCAGAACATCCAGCACAGAACGCCGACTTTCAGATCGCGCAGGGCCGGCTTCGTATACCATACCAGTGTAGCGACGACTGCTGCAAAAATCGTAATCAGTAATGTCATTCTACACCTCCTGTGAAGCAACAGGGGCTTCCTTCTCTTCTCTGTTCTCGATCACACTTGAAACGATCACCATTCCTACCCATACGGCTGTGATCAGGGCAGCCATGCATACGCCTACGGTCGACATTTCATGCAGCATGACCGCTGTGTCAGCCGGGTCCGATGCCGCTGTCAGGAAAGGCGGAAACGGAACGACTTCTCCATGCCACAGATGCTCGAAACAGAGCAGTACTGCGCCGCCCCAAAGCATGTTCGAAAGCCATTTGAGTTTTCTTACAAATGACATCTTCGCTGGCTTTTCGGAAACCGCTTCGCCTGTTTCAGCGTCGATGTGTGTGTAGTCTTTCTTCTCTTCTTTTGCAGTCTTTGCGATGACTGTTGTAACGATTGCTTCTGCTGTTGGTACTAAAAAGCACGCCATAATAAAAAACCTCCTTATAATAAAATGACCACGACGCACGCGCGGAATTCATTTCGCAGCGGAGCCTTCGTGGTTCACATTAAAACAATAGTTATCTGGATTCGTTGATTTTGCTGTACGTTCTTCTGAACTATGATTTCTTCATGAAATCACTGACTGTATAGTAACGTGTGTTTTTCATCGGCACAAGCCCCATGGGGGGATATTGGTCATGGAAGATGATTGATGCATCCGGAAAATATTTAGGATATAATAGCAACGTAAAGCATTAAACCAGAGGGGAAGAATTCACGAAAGAGAAATGAAAACGGAACAGGATTGGGAAAACTATCACGAAAGTGAAGATCAGAAAATAATAAAGAAAATCAAAAAATGCAACATCAGAAGCACGATTTATATGCTCCTCGGAATCGGAAGCGTAACAGGAGCAGGCAATTTGCTCGGGAGTATCCTGAAGACGATTGCGAAGATGAGCAAGGTGAAAGGGGATTTGGCTTCAGATGATATTCTGACACATGAAATCATCATATATTCCGGAGCATTCATTGCTTTGCTGATTCTCTGTGTTTTCTTCTTTTTCAAAGCGATGTTCCGGTGGGATGAGGCAGAGAGATTATCGGAAGAGAGATTGCATTGGACCCCGAATGAAGAGGAAATCGAGTTTATCAATAATCGGTTCGACAATCCATTTGTGGAATATATGCTCAGCGCCTTATCGCCGACTCAGACGCGATCTGTTGAAGTCGGATTTCGTTCGATCACAGTTCATTCCAGCCGTGGTAAGGCGTCCTGTTACTACAATAAACACGGCTACGAGCAATTGACCAATTACGGCACAAAACAGCTGGCTTACTATCTTGCAGCAAAAGCATTTCCGGAAGGCTTTACCATCTATCAGACAAAGATGGTTCAGGCCGGCGCCGACCGATATGTCAACGGCGTAACAGATGTAGGAGGGGAGCCCCCTCAAAAGAAGAAAAGGTTCAAGCGTTTTAAGAGAATGCTGATTTGGCTGGCGGTCTGGCTGCAGGACTTCCTGCGGTTGAAAACAAACTTCAAAATGCCCAAAGAGGATTCCATGATGAAGCCGGTCAACAATGGTCAGATCGTGATCAACAAGGGGTACACACCAAGACCAGAAGGCTTGAAGTCGCTATAATAAGTTTGGAAGTATGATGCCCGCCAGGATGAGGACCGCTCCGATCACGCTGGAGACGCCCAAGGCATCTCCCATCAGGATCCAACCGAGAACGGCAGTGCTGAGCGGATTGAGCGCGCAGATGATCCCGGCGCTTTCGGAAGAGAGCGGTTTCTGCGCCACCGGCTGTATCGTGAACCCGAATGCAGTGCACAGGACCGCCAGCGCCAGGAGCATGATCCATTCGGATCCGCTCTGCGGAAGGTGCGGCGTTTCAAAAATAAATGATGCTGCCAGACCCAAAAGACCCATGAACCCGACATACAGAATGCCGAGTGTCAGCGGGTCATATTTTTTTGAGATGCGGTCTGTGATAATGATGGCGGCCGCGTACAGCAGGGCAGCGACCATGCAGAGAATCTCACCCAGGCCAAGGCTTCCGAAGAAGAGACTGCCTCCGGCCGCAGTCCCGCCTGCAGATCCGCGGAGTACGATCAGACCGATTCCAATGAATGTAATGACTGTGCTTGCGATGATCACCGGTTTCGGGAATCTGCGCAGCAGGAACGCTTCCATGATCGGGACAATAACGATGGCGCTGTTTTCCAGAAACGAGCAGGTGGAAGCGGTCGTGTACTGCAGACCGATCAGTTCAGCAGCCATGCACAGAAAGTATACCCCGCCCAAAAGCAGGGACGCATGGATCACGTGCGGATCTTTACGGATGTCTGCGATGACTTTGCGTGAGAACAGCACGAAGAGAATGAGAAACGCCAGCAGGAAGCGGGTCCCCAGAAGGTTCAGGGGTTCCAAGCTTCCCAGGAGGTGCTTTGAAAACAGGAAGGAGGAGCCGCGGGCGATGCTCAAGGCGGCCATGAGCAGGCACCCTGTTCGAAAGCTGATTGTAAGGTTCTGATCGGTGATGTGCAGCATTGGTGATACCTTCACTTTCATCATTTCTTGACAATATTGTATGCGCGTTTTAACATTGAGTAAAACGAAAGAAAATCAAGATATCATTGATAATCAGTCAAGGAAGAGGAAACGAATGGATACGGAACGAATCAATGCGCTGCTTTGTACAATCGAAGAAAAAAGCCTCACGGCGGCTGCAGAAAAACTAGGATATACGACATCGGGAGTCAGCAGGATGATGGCGGCACTTGAGGAAGAAACAGGGTTTCCGCTTCTGGTGCGGAGCCGAACCGGCGTGGTCCCCACAGAAGAATGCCGGCAGCTTCTGCCTTTGATGCAGGAAATGCATGCATTGGCGGAGCGATACAATCAGCTGTCCGGCGAATTGGCAGGACTGACGCGGGGAACGATCCGGATCGGAACATCATACTACGCGTACTATGACTGGTTCGCCCGGCTGATCGCCGCATTCAGGGCGCGCTACCCGGGAATCACAGTGCAGATCGTCGAGGGGACCAGCACGGAGCTGGTCAGCGCCATGGAAGAGCATCGGGCGGACCTGTGCATCATCAGCCGCCGGCAGGGCAGGTATGACTGGATCCCATTGAGAAAAGATGAGCTTTTGGCATGCCTCCCGCAAAAGCATCCTTTGGCAAAGAGAAAAAAATTCCCTGTGGAAGCCTTTGCAGCAGAAGATTTCATAGAACTGTATCCCGGCAAAGAGACGGACAACTCTCAGATGCTGGAGAAAAACGGCGTTGCGCCTCACATCAAATACACGACGTCAGATAACTACGCCGCCTATGTGATGGTTGCTGCAGGTCTGGGTGTCACTTGCACAAACGCCATCATCGGGGAATCATTCAAAGAAGGCGTCCGGTATCTGCCGCTGTCGCCGAAGCAAACCGTAGAGATCGGGATTGCGCTGCCGAAGAAAAAGGAAATGTCGCCTGCAGCCAAACGGTTCGCGGAGTTTGCGCGGGAACAGTTTGCATAGTGCTTCACAGGCGTTCCTGATTTTGCGCTGGTGAGACCAGTCCGCCGCCGGCCAGGCGGGTAAAGAAGTGCTTGCGGCGCGACAGACCGTATTCCGCGCCGCTGCGCAGAATGCCGCCGACCATTGCGTCGATGTCGACGAACTTGACGCGCTGATCATTGTATGACGAAGAATCCATGACGATCAGAGTCCGCTCGTCTTTCATGCCGATGATCACAAACGTGTGGATTCCTTTGCCGGCCAGTCCCGCGCCGTGCAGGGACGGAATGTTTCTGCCGGTGGCGATGACGGGAACGCCGATTGCAGCTCTGGTGAGAATAAAGTCACGGACTTCATCGTCACTGCCTCCGTCCAGATACTCCACCGGCATATACTGCTGCAGCATCAGAATGATAGCCGCGATGTTGATGGGTTTAAAGACGGCGAGCGGCGATGGCGCCAGCAGCTTCCGCCGCATGAACAAAACCTTCTGCGGGGTGAG
>CAMOXP010000082.1 GCA_946629205.1 uncultured Bacillota bacterium | reverse complement strand
CTGAAACCCTTGTTGCTTCGTTTTACTGTTGGTTGAAAGCCGGCTCTCGGCCTTCCGCAACCAACACCCTATGCCTGAAACCCTTGATACTTCGTTTCTCCGTTGGTTGAAAGTCGCCTCTCGAATATCCGCACCTTAACCTCGTGCGGCATTGGTGTTCCACTGTCCCTTCTTTTGTGATAAAATAGTAAAGTACAAAAAAACAAAACACGAATCAGGAGGATGTTACGATGAAAACAGTTGGTTTCCCGATGATCAGAAACTTCCATGGCGACAGCAGGGATTTCATTCCGGATCTGTTCGCGTTCATGGATCGATATGATGGCGTGGAGTTTTATCTGGAAGAAGGATACGGCGAGCGTTTGGGCTATACGGCGGACGATTACCTGAAGGCGTCCGACAAGGTGCACTTCGTCTCCAGAGAGGAGTCCTTCGGCAAAGACATTACGATGATCCTGAAGAATCCGGAGCCGGAAGATCTGGAAATGCTCAAGGACGGATCCGTCTACTTCACAATGCTCCACTATGCGACGCGTCCGAAGGTATGTGAGATCATCGCGCGCAAAGGCCTCCGAACCTTTGCGATGGACCACATTGTAGACGACAATGGCCTGAGGATCTTCGCCGACTACTTCGGGACGGCGTTCAACGCCTGCCAGGAAGCCGTCGAAACACTCAAAGAAGTCTATCCTGATTTTTATTCTACAGAGCGCGGTCCGATCAAGGCCCTGGTCATGGGCGTCGGCGGCGTCGGACAGAACTGCATCCGCTCCCTGGAGATCCTGAGTGACAGAGAGTTCCTGGGCAAAGAGCAGACCGGCATCCTGCCGATCATCTGCACGCGGACCATCACAGGACATCCTGAAGTGTTCGATGATATCATCAAGGAATGCCAACTGGTCGTGGACGCCACCCAGCGCAAAGACGAGACACAGTACGTCATGACAAACCGGCAGATCGGACTTTTGCCTGAAGATGCCGTTCTGCTGGACATCTGCGCGGACCGTTACGACTTCATCGTCGATCCGCCGCTCGTCAAGGGCATGGAAGGTACGATCACAGGCATGCCGGGCCACACGGTCATCTATCCGGACGATCCGGGCTATGCTGAAATCGAAGGCACTGTCGTGGATTCCACCAACCGCCGTGTGACGGTCAGCTGCAACGCTTGGCCGGGTATGGATGTGCCGCGTTCCGTACAGGTTTACTTCGGACTGATGAAGAACTACGTCGGCATCATCCTGCAGAAGGAATACGAAGACATCCATGAAGACAGTGACAATCTCTTCGAACGCGGTCTGTACCGGTCCACTTACCAGTACTTCGTGGAACACCACAATAAGAAATAGGATCCCAAAAGCAGGAATTCTTACAGTAACAAAAAACAGATAATCCCGGAGTCATCTCCGGGATTTTTTCTGTAAGCAAAATCATTCTTTCGCTTCCTGAAACCTCTTGTACACAACGTCCATCTCTTCGTCAAAATAGTCGAATGCCTTCTCCTGCAGCCACTCCGGGATCCCGAAGAAGGCTTCTGCGATGGAGCCTGCCATGGCTGCGATCGTGTCGCTGTCGCCGCCGATGGAGACGGCGTTTCTGACGGTATCCTCGAAGTCCTCCCCATCCAGGAACGCGATGATGGATTCCGGCACGCTGCCCTGGCAGGAAACGTCGAATGTATAAACGGGTCTGATCTCATCGCAGGTCCGGTCCAGATCGTAACCGAATTCCGACTCGATGTAAGCCTTGATTTCTTCTTTGGTGCTGCCGGTCCGCGCCAGATAGATCGCCGCCGCAACAGCTTCCGCGCCTTTGACACCTTCCGGATGGTTGTGGGTCACCTCGGCCGACCAGCGGGCAAGCCGCCGCACAGTCTCCATATCCTCTCCGAGCCAGCCGGCCGGAGCCACGCGCATCGCTGAGCCATTGCCCCAGCTGTTGTAAGGTTCCCGCTCCCTGGACTGCAGCCAGGCGCGGAACCGTCCGCCGTATCCTGCGTGAGGATACTTATTGCCCCACTTGTGCATCGCATCGATGAGCAGGTCCTTGACGGCGGCTTCATCCTCCAGACAGCCCTGCTCCTTAGCCGCAGCCAGCGCCTCTGCCACGGCGATCGTCATGACCGAATCATCCGTGCATCTGGATCTCATGCGGAACAGCTTGAATTCTTTTGACTTGTGGTTGTACCGTTCATACGGGCTTCCGATGATATCTCCTAACATTGCCCCTAACATAGTTACCCCTCCTTCTTATTACCTGTGTCTTGATTTCCTGCTTCTCTTTCTGTAGTCTTCCCTGACCTCATCCAAATCGGCTTCATCGAAGGCTTCCATACGGGACATCTTCGACATGACTCTGCTGAATGAAGCGTAGTTCTTGCTGATTCCCTCACCGTCATTGATGTAGCAGGATGTCCTGCTCTCGCTGATTCCCATGCGCGAAGCGACGCCGACGGCGTCGATATTGGCGCCCAGGAACATGAATTCCCATCCGTACTGATCCTTCTCAAACTCGATCATTTCCTTGACTTTGCGGTAGGAATACTCTCTGCTGGCGTTCTCCATGCCGTCGGTGGTGATCACAAACAGGGTCTTTTCGGGGACATCCTCTGCCCGCAGGTACTTGTGGCACATCCCGATGTGGTGGACCGCTCTGCCGATGGCGTCCAGCAGGGCCGTGCAGCCTCTGACGTAGTAATCATCTTCTGTGAGGGGTTCTACTTCCTCGATGGGGGCCCTGTTGTGGATGACTTTGTGGCGATCGTCGAACAGCACTGTCGACCAGATCACATTGTCTGACTCCTTCTTTTGTTTTTGCAACATGGAGTTGAATCCCCCGATGGTATCGGCCTCCAGACCACTCATGGATCCGCTTCTGTCCAGGATAAATACTACTTCCATGATGCCGCTTTTGTTCTCATTCTTCTTCATAATCTCTGCCTCCTTTTGGTTCCGTTTCTGTATCTTACGGTGACAGGATAACAGAGATGCAAAGGCAAAAGGTCGCGTGGCGGGCGACATTTGCGAGAGCGGCTCAGACGGACAGCACAGACAGACAGCTCAAGCAGGCGGCTTAGGCAAGCGTCAAAGGCAAGCCGTACATGCAGACTGCTCAGCCTACCAGCAGCGGCTCGTCATAATCGAACAGATAGGTGTTGATTTCGATGATATTGTATATTTTATGACTGATGCAGTAGCCGACGATCAGGTCGAAACGGCTGCTTGGCGACAGGGCCAGCCCCGCGGTGCGAAGCAGATCCGCCGTTTCATCCAGATTCAGTTCCAGCGCCACTGCAAAAGCAAGGGCTGTCTTTTTAGATGGTGCGTAGTTCTCATTGCTGCGGATCTTCGAGAACAGCTTGCGGTCAAGGTTGGCCTTCTTGTAAACCTCCGGGTCTGTCATGCCTTTGCGGTCGATGATGCGAAAGAGCATCTGCTGGAAGGTTTCTCCTTCCTGCTCCAGGATCTCATCAAGCGAACCAGGCGCTAACGCGAACGAAGCCTCGTTAGGAACGGACATGGCTTCGTCGGCGTCGAAGATATCGCTTTCTTCCAAATCAGCAGCGATCATCTCCTCGACCAGCTCAGCCTCCGGGACTTTCGCTGACTTCCGGGCCCAACCGCCTCCGACCGCGCCTCCTGCCGGCGGAACATGACTCAACTCTGCGTCTTTTCGCCATGCACGAATAGCGTTCAGACGTCTCCTTTCGAGCCTGGTGTCTCCCTTTTCGCCGTAATACGACGCTGCAGGCGGCTTCACATCCCGCTCTTCGATGTATGACTTCACTTCGCCAAAGGCTTTTGTGGAAATGACAAAGGCGCTTTTGTCGTAGACGACCATATAGACGGTCATGTCATGGGTAAACAGGAACGAACTGATCTCGCGGATGGCGATTTGGAGCGCTTCGTCCTTCGGAAATCCGAAGGTCCCGGTGGAGATCAGCGGGAAAGCGATGGACTCGCAGTGCAGTTCTTCTGCGATCCGCAGGGACTCCTTGTAACAGGACGCAACGGCTTCGCGCTCGCCGTAGCCGCCTCCCTCCCAGACAGGTCCTACTGTATGGATGATGTATTTCGCGTCCAGCGCAAAGGCAGGCGTTGCCGCTGCCTGCCCGGGCCTCATCGGACCGATCTTCGCACGCTCTGCCAAAAGCTGTTCCGCTCCTGCCGCCTCATAAATCGACTGGTCCACCCCGTATCCGATCGCAACCTGCGGATTGGCCGTGTTGACGATCGCGTCCGCGCTGACTTTGGATATATCGTTTCGAATGATATTTAATGGCATTGCAAAATCTCCTTGATCCGTCGCAGATCCTCTGCGAAATAGATTCCCTTCTGTCTTTCTTCTGTTGACAGCCCCATTTCGATCATATGATGCAGTTGTTTTTTCAGATCATCGTAGTAGCCGTTGAGGTTGTAGATGATGCACGGGGCCTTGAGATGCCCCAAAGACACCATTGACATAACTTCTGTTATTTCTTCCAACGTTCCGGTGCCGCCCGGAAAGGCGATAAACGCGTCGCCCAGCTCGATCATCTTGGCTTTGCGCTCGGGCATGTCTTTTGTTACGATCAGCTGCGTCAAATCATCTTTTTGGAGTACCTGCTCCATAAAAAACGACGGTTCGACGCCTGTGACATCGCCCCCTGCCTGCAGCACGCTCTCAGCAAGCACGCCCATGAGCCCGATTCCGGAGCCGCCGTAAACCAAAGCGTTCCCGCTTTCACCGATCCAGTGCCCGAGTTCCTGCACTGCCCGGCGAAGCGATGGGTCGCTGCCTTCATATGATCCGAGATATACAGTGATGTTCATACTTGATGTCCTATTTCCCGACTTATTTCCCCTGATGGAAGCACGTGAAATCGTCTGTTTCTTCCAAAGGCAGTCCGCTGCGTGCTTTCTCCGCGGCGATAGCCTTGATCAGGAAGGCCATGTTCCGGCCGAGGTTGCGCATGGTCTGCAGCCCTTCCAGATCCTTCTCAACATGCTCTGCTGTGAATCCGTGGACCATATTCCAGTACGTGCTGGGAACCACCGGCATGCCGCTGATGGTGAAGTACTTGTTCAGCGCGTCAAAAGTCGCTGTGTTTCCGCCTCTGCGGCAGCTGACGACGGCTGCGCCTACCTTCATATGCTTCGGATAACCTGCGCTGAAGAACAGCCGGTCCATGAAGGCCAGCGCCGTCCCGTTCGGTGAAGCATAGTACACCGGGCTTCCGATGATCAGGCCGTCAGCTTCCTTGAACTTCGGCGCGACCCCGTTCACCAGGTCATTGTAGACACATCTGCCGTGGGACACACAGTAGTTGCAGCCTTTGCATCCGGGAATATTCTCCTTGCCGATCTGGATGATTTCCGTTTCGATGCCCTCTTCGTTAAGGGTTTTGCTTACTTCTTCCAGCGCCCGCGCGGTGCATCCCTTCTCATGGGGGCTGCCGTTGAGCAGTAATACCTTGTGGTTCATCTTATTCCTCCTCGTCTTCGTTGTGTCTATGTCTTTTATTCATTTCTTCCATATAACCTGCCGTGATAATACCTGCCGGCAGCGCCACAACGGCAATTCCTATCAGAACGGATCCTATGGTAACCAGACGTCCCGCAACAGATGTAGCGTAAATGTCTCCGTAGCCAACGGTCGCCAGTGAGACCGTTGCCCAATAGACTGCCTGGAAATAGGTCTTGAAGGTATCCGGTTCGACCTGAAAGATCACCATTGCGGAAATCAGGATGTAACCGACCGCAAGCAGCATCACCAATATGAGCGGTCTCCTTTGTGCCTTGAAAACACTGGCCAGGATGTCCATATTCGTCGAATACCGGAATATCTTTAATACACGGACGACCCGAAGGGCCCTGACCAGGCGGAAGACTCTGAATGCTCTGAACGCGCTGCTCATATCTACCAACATCGGCAGGATCGACAGCAAATCAATGATTGCCATCACGGATACCGGATACCAGACGAAAGGCGACACGCGCTTCTTCTTGAACCGGAAGTCCGCCGTGATCCACCGCAGGATATAGTCGATGATAAAAATAATCACACAGAAAACATCGATTGCCCCAAAAATCGGATAATCGTCTCTGAATATCAGCGGTATGAAGCTCAGGAGAATCACAATAATCATCACGATATCGTAGATATTGCTTATCCTCGAGTGCCTCGACTGCGGTTCGATTATGTGGTACAGTTTTTCCCGCATGGTATGCCGTCTCCCTTTGTGCAGTTGCTGTTGTATGTATGGATTATACCATAATGGTCTGCAAAATAATAATCCCGAGTCCATCACCTCGGGATCATTACTGTGTTCATGTGAACTATCAATGTTTTGCCTAACATCATTATAGTGAATGAATAAAAAAAGTCAAGTG
>CAMOXP010000081.1 GCA_946629205.1 uncultured Bacillota bacterium | reverse complement strand
TGCCTTTGCATCACAAGGGCGCGGCGCAGCAGCTGCCCCCACTGGGAGTAGTCATTGTCGCGGCCGCGGATCCGGCTGCACTGGGGATCGCCCATATAAATAAACTTTGTCGTGTCTGTCTTACTCATAGACCGTTTTCATATTCCAGCTGATAAACGCAATAGAGCTGTTTTCGTTGTGATCGAACTGCCAGAACCCGTCCAGTTCCCTGCCGTAGTACCTTCCCTTTTCAGGATTGAAGAAGAGATGTTCCTCAAGATATTTGCAGAAGAGTTCTTCCTGTTCCGCCGTCATGTGCGAGAAACTGCGGCGCAGTTCTTCCTCCGCTGCTTCCCTGCTCTCAAATTTGGACAGTCGGAACGGCGTGAAGATAAACTTCAGTTCCGGGAAGACATCTCTGTCCATAAGTTCGCCCATGATCATATAATACACAGACATCCCCGGCCGCTCATAGCCGATGGCCCTCGCCAGGTGCCTGTCGTAATTCGGCGCCGGGGAATCCCACGCGCCAATGCAGACTTTGCGCTTCGCTACTGACTCAAGCTTCTCAAGGGAGCTGGTCAGATCTCTGGAAATGAACGACCGCGACGAAAATGCGATATCGCACTTCGGAAGATCCCGCACGCTCCAGTCCTCGTTCCAGTTGAGCTGGATCGGATGAATTTTATCCGCAACGCCTTCCTCTTCTGCTCCCTTCATCAGGTATTTCAGCATCTCCGATGAAAAATCTGCCGCAAAAACTTCATGCCCTTTCTTTGCGAACGGAATCGCCAGCGTCCCAGGACCACATCCCATGTCAAAAAGTGTGTCGCTCGGTTCAGTCTCCATATATTCATAGAACTTCTCGATGTACGGATCCGGTTCTTCCGTCTTTTTGAGGAATTTCGGCGCATAGTTGTCCCAAAATTCCAGATTGTTTGATCGTTCTTTCGAATCGTCAGTATTCCGCCAAATTTCATTCCAGTTGATCGTCGTCATTTGAAGCCGCTCCTTGATGTTGTTTCTATAAGCATTCTGCCCTTAGGTTGTTTTTGATAATATCAAATCAGAGGATAAACCGCAATTGTTTCACAAATCACAGTCGCATTTGACATCGCCTTTTCCGCAAAATATAATTCTCATATGAAAATCGTCAATGTACAGGGAAGAAAAAAAACAGGAAAGACTACCACAGTCACGCAGATCATCGCGGAGCTGTGCCGGCGGGGATATACTGTCGGTTCCGTGAAAGGCATCCACATCGAAGGCTTTACGATGGATGTAGAAGGTGAAGATACCGGCAAGCATAAAGCAGCAGGAGCAGATCCTGTCACTGCCCGGTGCCACGATGAAACCAATGTGATGTTCAAAGGAAAGATGGACCTTGCAGGCATCTTGAAGCATTACGACACTGACTGGGTCGTGATCGAAAGCCATGTTGATCTGCGTTGCCCGAATATCATTACCGGAACGACCGCCGAACCGGAAGGCGACCGTGATACCAGTCTCTCCTCGCAGATGAACGACCTGACTATCGCCTGCAGCGGTGTCGTTTCCAATGGATTAAGTACTTTCCGCGGACTTCCTGTCATCAACGCCATGACAGATGTCGTGAGATTAGTAGATGTGATCGAAGCCAGCTATGCCGGTGATGCAACGGCGTCTGCCCGGTTTCAGGACGCCGGTCCGTTCGAACTGATCGAACAGAATTCGTTCACTCGGGTGCTGGCCGACGGGACCACCAACGCCGAACAGGACAGCATGCTGATGGAAAACACCGTAGACATCCACGTGAACGGCAGACTTGCCGGCAGCATTCCCTGTTCGCCGCAGTATATCAGCGAGCTGGTGCTGGGATGGATCCGAGCGGAAGGCTATATCGACAGCATCGACGATGTGGCAAGTCTTTCGGTCAGCGAGGACGGAACATCTGCTGAAGTCATCCTTGCAGACCGCTTCCGCGATATCGCTTTTGCACCGAAATACACTATGAGGCCTGTTGCGCCGATTGCCTGGAACCGCAGCTGGATCTTCCGGCTGGCGGAAGATTTTGAAATCATTCTTCCGTTGAGAAAACAGACTATGGCGGCGCACAACTGCCGAATTGCGGCACGCAGTCATGAAGGCGGCGATGCTGATTTGGAGATACTCTTCCGCTGTGAAGATATCGGACGGCACAGCGCCATCGATAAAGCGATTGGATGGGCCATGCGCAATGATGTGGATCTGACGAACTGCGTGCTGTTTACCAGCGGCAGGGTCAGCCGCGCCATGGTGCAGAAGGTGATTCGCGCCGGCATTCCTGTTATGGCAGGAAAGGGTACAATTTCAAAACGCGCAGTGGAACTCGCGCGCTCTTGTGATTTGACACTGATCGGATACGCCAAGCCGGACAGCATGGCGGTTTTCACACAGCCGGAGCTGGATTGATTCAGTCCGGCGTAGTTCTACCGATCTACGTCCACGATAACCAGTCCGCCCCGTTCTTCTTCCCCTGTATCCCAGAAACGGTCAAACCGCAGCCAGTGCGCCCTGCCGTAGGTGGCTGCTTTTGCATAAAGCGTCTGACCGTCTGCTGTCTCTCTATCTTCATATCCGACAAGCAGAAACCAGTGCCACTCGAAGAAACTGAATTCTTTTTTCTTGTGGTTGAGCATGAGCATGGGAACCGGCATTCCCGCATCGATCTGATGCTTCAGCACCTGCTTCGCTTCTTCATAAGGCTGCTCGCCGCTGAAACCTTCCAGCGTGATTCCCTCAATGCCGCTGCTTCGCAGATAATCCTCCGCACCGCCGATGAATGTCTCCAGATCTTTGATTCCTGTCTCCCGCGGCCGCAGGTACGGTTTCATCTGCATGCCGAAGCGGACATATTCCCTGCGTCGCAGCTGCGCCGCATCGAAAGGAACGCACTCCGGTCTCGCCCGGTGCATGGCCATGTAGATCATCAGATCGCACATGGTCAGCGCGCCGCATCCGCCGATGTGCATCCAGAAATCCAGAAACCAGTTCTGGTTCCCGCCGTAAGACCTGCCGATATTGAAATATGGTAATTCGTTTCTGCTCACGTTTCGCGCTCCTTGTGTGAAACTATATCACAAGTTCTGTTTTCGCGAAAGGCGCGGCGATGGACTTCCTGCCTTTGCAGTTGTAAAATAAGCGTATGAATAATCTGTTTATCGAAGGCCCGATCCAGACGGGCAAGTCAACGTTAATACGCAAAGTTCTCCGGGAAGCTTTCGGGCCGTCGCTGGAAGGCGTCGCCGGGTTCACCAGTCAGCGTCTTACAGATGCCGACGGGCAGCTCCTCGGATTTCGTCTCGCACCGGCCGATGCTGCGCTTACGGTCGTTTGCGATCCTGCTACCGCAGACAACGTGTTCAAGCAGTTCACGCCAAACGGCACGCGAGTCGACATGACCGTGTTTGAAACAGCCGGGATCCGTTATATGGATGAAGCACTTGAAGCAGCAAAAGCAGGGCAGGCGCAGGTCATCCTGCTGGATGAGATCGGCGGTCATGAGCTCGCAAGCGATGCGTTTCGACAAAAGCTGTATCAAGCGCTCGATTCCGAGTATCTGTGTGTCGGCGTGGTCAAGTCGCCTACCAATACCCGTCGGATGGATGCCTCGTTGCTGGCGCTGAACGACGAACTGCACCAGCATCTTACTGTTACAAAAGACTTCGCCGAAGCCTTCGAGCGTTGGCAAATTTCGGATTGTACAAGTTTTGACACAAAAAAAGCATATAATCTACGACTTTGCCTTTGGAAGGAGGCATCGGGACACTCCCATGAAGACTGAATCGTAGATTTTGTCCAACAACAATGAAAAATCTACGACTGCATCAGTTTACAGACTCGCTCAATCGATGATAAACGGCATCTATGCATGGCGGATGGCTTGGAAGTCGTAGATTTTTTATTATTTGAGGATCAAAACTTGTACATTCCGAAGGCGCGCGACGAAACAACTATTTCACGATCACGCAGCTTCCGTGCAGGTCTCCGAGGGGAATCAGCTTCAGCGGCGCGCCGCCGGCTTTGATCAGCTTTTGCTCGTATTCCTTCACGGCCTGGCGCACGCCTTTGAACCGGGTGTTGTGGTAGTCGTGGATGAGGATCGCTCCGCCCTCGTTCAGGCGCGGATAGAAGAACTCCAGACCTGCCATGGTCGGTTCATAGAGATCCGCGTCGAGGCTGACAAACGCAAAATCTGCATGGGACAGACCGGCGGCCGTTTCCGGGAAGTGACCCTTGCGGACTTTGCAAAGTTCGGGATGCGGCATGCGCTCGAGAACTGCGCCGACGGAGGTGTCCGCGAAATCTCCGGTCTCGGCATGGGACAGAGCATAGGCCTTCTCCGTAGCAATGTCCGTGTCGGTGAATCCTTCAAATGTATCGAACATATAGAACTGCTTGTCAGGGAAATAGTAGTTCATCTGCCAAGCAGTGTCGCCCTGATAGACGCCCAGTTCCGCGATGGCACCGGGCACAACGGAAAGACGTCCTGCCATCTCCCGGATGCAGGTGCTGCGGATGTCGAACTTCTCATAAATATCGCGCAGCTGCACGACATCACCGTAGAATCGGCACAGTTTGAGCTGTTCTGCAATGGCGCGCGCACGCTCTTTATCGAGGGGACTGATCAGAAATTCGTCCGGCGCCAAGTCGACCGCTGTCTGGATCGAGAACACCGGAATCTTATTCGAATTTTCCGGATAGCTTCCGTCTGCCAATGACCACTTGTCGGGATCGTTATCCGCAAAACCCAATAGCACCGCGCTGTTGGGATCCATGATCCTCGCTGCGGCCCTTCCCATCTGCCCTGCACCTGCTATTATTATCTTCTTCATTCTTCACCTCATTCTGCCTTTGTAATATCCGCATACTCCAATTCGATCATCTGCTCCAGATCCTGCGGATTCATCTCCACCTGCCAGCCGATCTTGCCGGCGCTGAACATGATCGTGTCATACAATAACGCCGTCTCGTCAATCACTGTACGGAAGGGTTTCTTCATTCCGATAGGCGAACAGCCCCCGTGCACGTATCCGGTCAGCGGCAGCAGTTCCTTTTGCTTGATCATTTCGATGCTCTTCTCTCCGACAGCAGACGCTGCCTTCTTCAAGTCGAGCTCCGCGGCTACAGGAACAATAAACACATAGTGCTCCTGCCGGCCGTGGGTGACCAGTGTCTTGAATGTCCTGTCCGGATCCTGTCCGAGTACGGCCGCTACTTCCACGCCGCTGATGGCTCCGGTGGATTCATAATTATGAGACGTATATGTGATGTTCGCCTGATCAAGGAGACGCATCACATTTGTCTTCTTGTCTTTCGTGTCTTTGGTTTTTTTGCTCATTCGCTGTTCCGTCTATTCTCCGTGGTATTCGTTCGTCTCCTGCTCGATCAGATCCACCAGGCGTCCGATCTCCGTCACCGAATCGATCACCGGCAGCCCTGCGAACTCGTCGATCTCATTTGCGATCACACCGCTGCAGCAAATCGTCAGATCATTGATCTGTTCCTCCAGACTCTCGTCCTTGCCTTCACCGTCATAGCAGGCGGTCCTGCCCGTTACGATGTTCGGACACCGGAGGTCCACATGGCTTTCGATGACGACCCAATCGTTGTCAAAATGCTTTAGGAGATCCCGCAGTCCCATGCTGCCGGAAAACATGATGTTCGTCTCATCGTGGCAGCGCGCAGCGACAGGGTCCGCGCCGGCGGCCTTGTGCTTGACCGTATCTCCGCCGGAATCCATCGTGAAACCTTCGATGTGGATCCCTTTGATCGAGCCGACTGTGTACCCTCTCCTGCAGAGCTCTGAAATGATATTGGTGACCGTCGTTGTCTTGCCGGTCTTTTTTCTTCCCTGAACGTTGATGACTTTCATTTAGATGACTTTCACTTATTTGATCCTGATGACGATCTCCTTGCCTTCTTCGTAGCCTTTGAGATTCTCCGCAAGGCCGAGGACAACATCGCGCACCATGCCCTCCACGAAAGGCATCATACCGACTTCTTCACCGTCAAATGTCATTGTTACTTCGTATTCGTTCTTATCCTTTGCCATTTCATTATCCTCCCATGACTCGGCTGAACGCCTTAATGTAATCGCCGTCTTTGACCTCATCATATATCATGACCCGCATCCCGTTGACAGATACGAATCCGAAATTGTGCGTCTGTTTGTAGTCGATCCCCGCCGCCAGGAGGGCGTCCTCGCAGGTGCTGCCTTCCGGGATCTCCACGACTTTTTCCGTCGGTCCGCCGAACAGTTTCTTCAGCGTCCCACGCAGTGCGACTGTGACTTTCATCTTTATTCTCCTTAAAAAATTGAAGCTGCCATAATCAGATTACGGCAGCTTCATTATACACTAATCTGTCAGTGATT
>CAMOXP010000080.1 GCA_946629205.1 uncultured Bacillota bacterium | reverse complement strand
GTCGCCGCAGTGACGCTGCGCGGTACGGTTCTTGTCAGTTCCGGATCCGCGATAACATCGGATGCAACGATGTTGTTATCGATCACTACATATTTAATAACTTTCTCAGTATCGATCAGCGCGCTTACGTTTGTGATCTCACTGGATGTTCCGGCTGTTGTCGGGATCGCGATCAGAGGCAGGCACGGATTCTTGACCATGTTCATGCCGCCGTATTCGCCGATGCGGCCCGGGTTGGTCATCAGCACGTTCACTGCCTTGGCCAGGTCGATGCTTGATCCGCCGCCTACGGCAACGAAACCGTCCACGCCGGCTTCTCTTGCTTTTGCAGCAGCCTCTTCTACGACTTCATTGGTGGGGTTTGGGATAACGCCGTCAAATACGCAATAGCTGATGCCGGCCTTTTCGACTTCCGCAACGACCTTATCTGCGATTCCGGCCGCCTTCACGCCGCCGTCGTAGACGATCATCGCTGATTTCATCTGGTATCCCTGCAGAATCTGCGCCAGATCTCCCAGCGCGCCTCTTCCAAAATCAATGTTGCTCTTTACGAAAAAATTGTAGCTCATAATGATTGCCTCCGTATTGTTGATATGCCGCTGGCATTGCCAGCGGCATGAATAGTCTGTTTTTTAGTGGTTGATTATACTGCCTGATCTGCAGCGATCAGAGCCTGCATCTTCGCAACTGCCTCTTCCGGCATCGGCTCGAAAACGCCCAGCAGCTTAGCATAGTAATTGGTCTGTGCCATCTCTTCCAGATAAACTGCTGCAGACATGGCTGCCTTCATATTTTTACCACAGCACATCATACCGTGATTCTTGATGACGACTGCTTTTCCGTTTTCTCCCAAAGCGTCTACGACCTTCTCTGCGACTTCATTGGAACCAGGCATTGTGAACGGTACGATACCGACCGGAACGAACTCAGCCTGCGGCGGTGTGACAGCCTTCAGTTCTCCGAACTTTTCCATTGCTGCGATCGTCGCAAACATGCCGTGGGTGTGAACTGTTGCAGTCACGTCCGGGCGGGCGTTCATTACTGCCAGGTGCATCGGAACTTCTGAGGACGGCTTGAACGGTCCATCCAGCCATTCTCCTGTTTTCAGATCAACGATCGCGATCTGGTCTGCTGTCATATGTGCATAGGAGATTCCGCTCGGTGTGATAGCTACGACAGGATCCTTATCGTCTTTCATCGCGATGTTGCCGGATGTTCCGTGGATCAGTCCCATGTCTACTGCCTGAAGAATCGCCTCGAGAACCTGATTTCTGATGTTTTCGTATTTCATTATATTTCCTCCCTATTATTACTGATAACTGTAATTGCCGATTTAGTGTTTTCTGCGTGACTATATGGTAACCCACTGATTTTTTTACCACAAACTGACTTTTTCCTCTTTGTAGTGGAAACGAAAACTGATAGAATATAGGCAGGTTTTTCTAAGTTTGATTTGATATGGATCTGACGATGATAAGGAGGCTTTCCATGAAATCCCTCGATCTTACTCTGCGACAGAAAAAGCTGCTCCACACTATGCAGCACAGCGCCTCTCCCAGAACCGGTCTTGACCTTGCCGAAACACTGGGCGTGTCTTCCCGGACCATTCGAAACGACGTGGTCAAAATCAACGAAGAGCTTGCGCCTTACGGGGCGTCCATCGCAGCGTTGAAGAGCAAGGGATATATATTTCAATCTTCCGATCCTGAGCTGATCGAGTCTCTGAACCAGATCGATAACGCATTCTTCTCAAAAGAGAACCGCATCCGGTATCTGGCTTTTCGCCTGTGCCTGTCCGATGAACCGCTGAACCTCTACGACTTGGAAGACGAGATGTTCATCAGTCATACCACGCTGGAACACGCCCTTCGCGGCATGACGGAGCTATACTCCCAGAACTATCCTTTTATTAAGCTGAACAGGAAAAGAGATTTTATTTCCTTTGAAGAAGATGAGCTCAAGCGCCGGGCCGTGCTGAATCAACTGCTCCGGGAAAGCTGGAATTACCACGCGCGAAGCAACGCATATTATAAAGACGACTTCATTGAAGACGATGTACTGGATTTCATCATTGATACAGTCTCCTTGACGCTGGACCGCTACCACATCGCCATGGAAGACCCCTGCATCGTTTCCCTGAATCTGACTCTGGCTATCATGTATTACCGGATTCTTTCGGATCATTTCCTGAGCTATGCGGCCCCTGTCCCCAAGCTCGATCCCATCCTCTATCAGGCCACCAATGACATTCTGGACGCTATGGAGCATGAACTTGAATTCTTCATCGGTCCGGAAGAACGTGACGCCATTTATCTTCAGCTCAAATCCCTGAAATACATGGCGCCCAATGAGTTCATCATACTGGATTACTCTGATTTCTTCGGACCGGTGACGATCGAGACCTGTGAAGAATACATCCTGCGCATCAAGGAAGTATTTCATATTGACTTCTCACGTGATGAAGATTTTTACGTATCGTTGCTACAGTACGTGCAGTCGATCCTTCAGGAACAGAATACTTTTTTCGAACAGTTCAGCACGGATCTCGTCAAGCGTTACCATCGCATCTCCATGATCATCGCCTACCTCTTCCAGCCTTTGGCTTTGAAGATCATGGGCCGCGAACTGAATGAAGTGAAACTGATCTATCTTTCCTTTATCATTGCCGGCGGGCTGGACTACTACATCAAACACCATCCCGGCCACAGGATCCGCACGGTCATCGCATGCCACATGAATATGCCTGTCAGCTGGGCCATGATGCGAAGAGCGCAGTATTTCTACGGCGATGCTCTGGATATTATGAACCTGATTCCGGTGTATAAAAAAAATTCCTATGATTTCTCCAATGTCGACCTTGTGCTGACCACCGTACAGAAGCAGATCACAACGCATCCGGGGACAACGACCCTCTACATCACGCCTTTCTTTGATGATAAGGATCATGATCTGATCAACAACTATATAATGAATGAAACGCTCCGTCCGCTGTATTCCAGGGAGATGTCTCTGCTTTCCCTTTTGCGGCAGGCCTGGTGGCACGAGAACGAGAACTTCCAGTCTCCGGATGAACTGCTGAAGCGGACGACGCAGCAGTTTCTCGATAAAGGCGTGGCGGATCAGACTTATCAGGATGATATCCTGCATCACGAGGAACTCTCGACCTATGCGGTCTTCCCGGGGATTGTCCTGGTCTACTCCCTTGTGCCCACCGGCAGATCGCAGCTTTCGATCACCACACTGGAACACCGGTTGACCTGGAACTCGCACAAGGTGCGGATCGTAGTTACGGCAGCACTGACCGAAGAAGATATGCCGGCGCTTCTGCAGCTTACCAACTTCCTTTACGAGGACGCCTATGATTACGAGATCATAAAAAATCTGAAAACAAAAGAGGAGATCCTCGCTTACGTGAGGAACTCCCATATGTTGCAGATCCGCAGACCGGTAAGCACCGATGGCTAAAGCCTATCCTTCCAGGGTCTGTTTCAGAGCACAAAGATCTTTATCCAGATCCTGATAAAATTTCACATAATAAGGATAGAGTTTGTCGTAGGCTTTGACCCACTCATCCACCGGCTGTACGATCTCCTTCACGCGGATAGCGCGGTTGGATGCTTCCTCAAAGGAACTGAAAACTCCAACCTTGCGGCCGACGATCATACAGTCGCCTACCGGAACATCTCCTGAATCGTCCGCCAGAATATATACCGGCATCTTCAGCATGGAGGCTTTGATCTGATTCCATGTTCTGCTTTTCGCTCCGCCGCCACAGACGCGCAGCGTTCTTGCCGAGCCGCCTGACTCCTTGATGGTTTCCATGACATGGCGTAATGCAAAAGCAGTTCCCTCGAAGATGCTTCTTGTCAGCTCTGCTCGGCTGGTGTCCATTCCAAGCCCGATAAACATCCCCTTTGCGTAATTGTTCCAGATCGGCGCGCGTTCCCCAAGCAGATACGGGAAATAAAACAGCCCTCTGCAGCCGGCAGGCGCTTCCAGTGCCAGCTCATTCAGATACTCATATATATTTTTCCCCTCTGCTTCGGCAGTCAGTTTCTCCTCAGCAGCCATGGTGTCGATGAACCATTTCAGAGATGCGCCGCTGGCCTGTATCGGCGCGTCAAAAATCCAGGGAACTCCTTCGATGCCGCAGGGCCGTGTCACGACAGGTACATCCGGCGCGCTGGGCTCGGTGCTGCCTACAAATACCAGCGATGTGGTACCGGAGGCTTCTCCTGCCTCTCCCAGTCTGCTCATTCCCGTCGCATACATGGACGCCATCGCGTCAGAGCATCCTGCGATCACCGGCGTTCCTGCCAGAAGGCCGGTCTCTTCAGCCGCTTCTGAGGAGACGAACCCGATGATGTCATCTACCGGTCTAGGCGGAGGCAGGATGGAATCCAGATCGATCCCCATCGCATCGCCAAATTCATGAGACCACTTCAGTGTTGTTCTGTCCATACACTGGGTACGGGAAGCCTGGTCCACATCCGAACTCAGTACGCCGGTCAGTTTATAGTTTATAAAAGAACTGCACTGAAGAACTGCATCCGTCTTCTCAAACAGCTCCGGCTCATGGGTCTTGAACCACAACAGCTTCGACGGAAGGAACGCCACTGACGGCTGCGCGCCGACGATATCGACATACTTTTCTCTTCCCAGTTTCTCTACTATTTCATCCAGCTGCGCGGAGGATCTGCCGTCCTGATAGGTAATGGCGTTTCTAAGAGGCTCTCCATTTGCGTCCAAAGGCAGGAGAGACACAGTATGCGAACTGATCGAGATTCCCCGGATCCGCTTCACGATATCGGTGCCTGCTTCGTCTGTGATCTGCCGGAAAATCTCAACTGCATTGGACCACCATTTGCGGGCGTCCTGCTCCTGCATGCCCGGTCCCGGATTGATGAACTGATTGGGGCGGCTGGCCTCACAGACCACTACCCCGTCTTCTCCCAGAATGACCGCCTTGATATTCGTTGTGCCGCAGTCCATTCCCAACAGATAATTTTCGATCTTTTTCATAATACACCTCATGCGCCTGATTACTATGTATAACATTTCCCGGTACGGCGTAACGTACCGCAATATAAATGTATCAAATAAAGGCACCCGCACGCAACGCATCATTTTCCTCTATATAGAGGCAACGTTCGAAACTGCGTCCTGCGCCGGCTTTGCATGATTATCTTGCGCAAAATGCCTCTTATAAGCGGAAAAAGAATTGTTGCACGCTGTCTCATCCGCATATTACACTCGTGGCAGGAAATGCAAAATCAACAATGCAAATTATGAAAATGAAAATAAATGAATAACAGGAGGAATAAACCATGAGCGAAACAATGAAAGCTGCAATGATGTACGGTCCAAATGATATCCGTGTAGAAGAAACCGAAAAACCAGCCTGCCCTAAGGACGGTCTGATCCTGAAGATTATGTCCGTCGGACTGTGCGGCTCTGATATCCGCAACCTGACCACCGATTCCAGAAAAGGCGACTATCCGTTCATCTACGGTCATGAGATCGTTGGTGTTGTGGACGAAGTTGGTCCGGAATGCACCAAGTACCAGGTCGGACAGCGACTGTTCCTGCACCCGGGCACCTACTGCATGGAGTGTGAAGCCTGTGTAAGCGGACACAGTGAGAACTGTGAGAACGAACACGTTGCCAAGCTGGCCGGTGTCGGCGGATTCGCTCAGTATATCGCTGTAGGCGGCGAGAAGATCCACTACGGCAACATTTATGAGATTCCGGAAGGCGTATCCTACGAGGCTGCCAGCCTGGCAGAGCCTCTGACTTCCGTCTACTCCACCATGGAGAACGCGAAGGTAGGATTTCCTGACACGATCGTCATCATCGGCGCAGGCCCGATCGGTGACTTCATGGCGCAGCTCGCTAAGCTCCGCGGCGCGCAGAAGGTCATCATGATCGACATCAACCAGAACAGACTGGAAATGGCAAAGCAGTTCGGCGTAGACGTCATCATCAACAACACGGACGCCGATCCAATCGAAGAAGTCAAGAAACTTACGAACGGCAAGGGAGCTGACAAAGTCATCTCCGCGACCCCTGCAAATATCAACCAGGCTCAGGCTATCCACATGGTCCGCAAGGGCGGACTCGTCGTATTCCACGGCGGCGTTCCCAAGGGATCCCTCACAGAGCTCGACACCAACCTGGTCCACTACAACAACATCTGGATCAAGGGACAGTTCGGTGCTTCCTATGAGCAGTCTAAAGCAGCATTCAACCTGGCGATATCCCCTATTTTCCCGACTGAGAAATTCATCACGCACATCCTTCCGCTGGATGAAATCAACAATGGCATCCAGCTGACCAGAAGCGGCGAGGCAATCAAGGTCGTGCTGCATCCATGGGACTAACTCTGACAGACACTATACACCACCTCTATTAGAAATATATACGTCAACAAAAGAGAACCGCCGGGATTTCCAGCGGTTCTCATCTTTTATCATAAAACAGCAGAGAAAACCCCCGCTTCTTAAGCGGCGGGATGAATCT
>CAMOXP010000079.1 GCA_946629205.1 uncultured Bacillota bacterium | reverse complement strand
TTTGTCACCCATCAGCAGTCTCGGCAGGAACAGAGACAGATCCGGGATCCATGTTACCAGGATCAGTGTAGGCACGTACGCCATAAGGATGATCTGCAGGATCGGTTTCATCATATCCGTCGCGTCAACGCGGAAGATACGCGCCCCCAGATACAGGAACGGTGCACTGGGCGGTGTGATGTTGCCCATGCCCATGTTGACGCCGATGATCGCCGCGAACTGATACGGGCTTACCCCGATGTTCTCCAGCAGCGGCATCAGGATCGGTGTGATCAGGATCGTGCCGCTCGTATCATCCATGATCATGCCGATGATGACCATGAAGATGTTGACCATCAGAAGGATGACGTACTTGTTGTCGGAGATCCCCATGAACACCTCGAGGACTGTCTGCGGGAATTTCTCCAGCGTCAGTACTCTTGCGAACATCATGACGAATCCGACCATGACCATGACGACGCCCGTCGTGCAGGCCGTATCCGTGAACACTTTCTTCATGTCACGGGCCTTCATCCCTTTGTAGATCCACATGGATACCGGGATGGAGTAGATGATCGATACCGCAGCAGCCTCTGTCGCGGTCATGATACCGCCGTAGATGCCGCCAAGGATGATGAACGGCATCAGCAGCGCAGGCACCGCGTGCACCGTTCTCTTCGCCACGATCTTGCCCCTCTGCCCCTTGGGCAGCGGCTCTTCCCTGATGATGTTCTCGTCATTTTTCATCAGGAACCAGCCCGCGATCGCGATCAGGATACAAAGAATGATACCGGGGATAACGATCGCAAGGAAGCATCCGAGGACCGATTTCTGCGTCAGGAACGCGTACAGGATCTGCATCGCGCTCGGCGGGATCAGAAGCCCAAGCGGAGCTGCGCAGACCGATACGGACGCACCGATCGCCATCGGATAGTTTTTCTCTCTCATTCTCGGCGCTACCATCGAGCCGATGCACGACAGTGTCGCCGCGCCGGATCCGCATACGGATCCGAAAATCGCCGATACAACAGACGTGACGATCGCAAGCGATGCTCTCACTCTGCCGAAGAACATCGTGATCCAGCCTACCAGCGCTTCGCCGATATTGCCTTTCTCCATGATGCCTCCTGCCATGATGAACAGCGGGATCGCCAGCAGGTTGTATGCGTTCAGGCTGTTGTATGCTGTGTTCAGTAGCATGTTGCCGTCATATCCCAGTGTGAACATCAGGAACATGACCGCGCCGCCAAAGCAGGCGGGTACCGGTGCGCCCAGCAGGATCAGGACGACCAGCAGTATAAATGCGATCCAGACCATCATGCCGCGCTCACCTCCTCTCCTTCTGCTTCAGGCGCCTCTGTGCCGCTTGGCTTGTAAGGCTTGAATATCCTGTACAGATGGAACAGTTCATATAATGTCATGAGTACGAATGATATCGCCATCATGCTGATCGGCACCCAGTTCGGGATATGCAGCTGCATCGACTGTCCGCCCGACTGGATCGTCCATGCCAGGTACTTCGCGATGCACCAGTAACCGAATGCGCCGAACACCACGATCGCTACGATCTGTTTGAGAACCGAGATGACCTTGATCGCCTTCTTGTTCTTGACGAAGTGCAGCAGGATGTCCGCATTGATGTGGCTCTGCTCATAGCTGCCGTATGCTCCGCCCAGATAGTAGATCCAGATCGCCATCATCATGATGACTTCCTCGATCCCGAATATGCTGGATTTCATGATGTAACGAACCGGGACCGTGATGAATACCATCGACGCAAGCGCCGCGCTCATCAGGAAAAGCATGATCTCCATGAAATGGACGATCACCTTCCACAGGCCCGTTTCTTCGATTGGCTTCAGCTTACCCATTTCAAGTCCTCCGTAGACTTTGATTGATATGGCCGGCCGGCCCAGGCGGGCCGACCGGCACCCGGATTATCTGATCCGGTTATGACCAGTTAATTGATCTTCCTTCAATCAGCCGGCTATTTAAGGTTGTCGGAGATCTTCTTGACCAGATCCTGGTTGAACGGACCGGTGATGTCAGGCCATACGTTCTCCTTGAAGTACTTCTGCATCTCTGCTCTCTGCTCATCGGTCGGAACGTAAACGGTGATGCCTTCATCCTGCATCTTCTGGATCAGTTCTTCATCCTGCTGTGCAAGCAGTTCGTTACCAAAGTCGGTCGCTTCGGAAGCTGCTTCCATGATCGCTGTCTGATATTCTTCAGGCATGCTGTTGAACAGATCCATGTTCATGACCATCATGTAGATGTCCAGAGCGCTTCTGTAGTCAACGAAGTAGTTCAGAACGTCCTTGAAGTTGTAGTAGTTCAGGGTCGGACCACCAGCCCATTCGCCGTCGACAGTACCGGTCTGCATAGCTGTGTATACATCGGTGTACGCCATGACAGTAGTGTTGTAGCCCATCGCCTCAGCAGATTTCTGCATGGATTCCATGCCCGGAACACGGATGAGTTCATCCTTCTTCTCGCCGAAGGTGAACAGTTTGTCTTCCGGTGTGCTCATCTTGCTGAAACCAACGCCGACATAACCGTTGTTATAGAAGCCGAGGAGCTTGACGCCCTGATCAGCATGAATCTGCTCAACTTCGTTCCAGATGTCGCCGCCCTGAGCGAAGACTTCTTTGTACTCATCCAGACCTGTGGTCAGATAGGGCAGATAGACGATCTCGATCGCCGGTGTTGTATCGGAGCCATAGACGGTGAACAGACCTGCATCGAGGTTGCCCTTCTTGATCTCCTGATACATCTCATCGTAGTTGCCCAGCTGGCCTGCCGGATAGGTCTCGACAGTAACGGCACCGCCGGTCTTGTCGCTGACCAGTTCAGCAAACTTTTCCATTGTCTGCGTGGAAACGTCATCAGGTGCATCGACGCCGCCCATCTTCAGGGTGTAGGTCTCGCCGCCCGCAGCGCTTCCGTCACCGCCGTCATCACTGCCGCCGCAGCCGGCGAACAGAGTCATGGTCATAGCCAGGATGGCGATGAGTGCAATCAGCAAACTCTTCTTTTTCATGATAAACCTCCATGAATAACAAAAACTGTATACTGTAACGGTTCTATCACAGCAGCCAAGCCTTCCATTCAGACTGCTGATTTAGACAACTGATACTAATATTATATGTCATTTTGCAAACAACTGCACTATATTATTCGCACTATTTCGACAGTGGTCAAAAATTGTTTTGACCACTGTCTTTACATGAAGATTATTCGAAAGAAAGGACTTTCTTAAGTCTCTCCCATTCAGCATCGCGGATCTCTCTGATCTCCTGGATGTCTTCTTCCGTCAGATGCTTGAATCTCTTCTGCATCTTCAGGTAATCCGCCGGATCCTTGAGTTCCTTCGGCTTGTAGGTCAGCTTCATCTCGCCGCCTTCGTTCTCCGCCAGATACCACAGTCCGCTCTCGACCGCCATCTTCGCCAGCTCGACCGTCTTCGCCGTATCATAGCCCCAGCCCGTCGGGCACGGCGCCGATACGTGGATGACTCTGCATCCCTTGATCTCCTTGGCCTTCGCGACCTTCGCCATGTAGTCCTGCGGATACGCTACCGACGCTGTCGCCACATACGGGATGCGGTGCGCGCTCATGATCTCGAACAGGCTCTTTCTGAACTTGTTCTTCTCACCCTTCGAGCACGGCCCTGTAGGAGTCGTCGTCGTCCATGCGTCGAACGGGGTCGATCCCGATCTCTGCACGCCCGTGTTCATGTACGCTTCGTTGTCGTAGCAGATGTAGATCAGATCATCGTTTCTCTCCGCAGCGCCCGAAAGACCCTGCAGACCGATGTCGATCGTGCCGCCGTCGCCGGCGATCGCAAGCATCGTATAGTCGTCGTCCCAGCCGAGCGCCTTCATCGCGTGCGTCATGCCGGACGCCGTCGCAGCCAGACCCGGGAACGCGCTGATCGCGTTGTTCACGAAGATCGAGGACTGCGGGAACACCGTCGTCGTCGCCGCGAAGCAGCACGCCGGGGTGCAAAGGACCGTCTTCTCTCCGAGGACCTTGAGGGCCATTCTGGCCGCCATGCCGGCGCCGCAACCCTGGCAGATCTTTGTCCCGTAGAGCAGTTCCTTATCGTCTACTGTTTTCAAATTGATTGCCATAGTTACCACCTCAATCCTAAGAACTGGACTTCTTCCTCTTCGCCGCCGTTCACCATGTTGAACAGCTTATCGAACATCTCTTTGATCAGGGCTCTTGAGACGTCTCTTCCGCCAAGGCCGACGATGTAGTTGCCGAGCTTCGCATCAGAGCCGTACATCGCGCCCTTGACTTCCTGGAAGATCGTGCCCTCGGCGCCGAAGCTGATGCTTCTGTCGATGACGCCGACCGCCTTGAACTTGTCGATGACGCTGTGGAAGTATTCCTTCGGGAACGGACGGAAGGAACGGATCTTGATCATGCCGACCTTCTTGCCCTCTTCTCTGAGCTCATCCACGATGATCCTCGTCGTGCCTGCCGAAGAGCCGGTCGCAACCAGCGCCACCTCGGCGTCGTCGCATCTGTACTCTTCCACAAGGCCGTGGTAGTCGCGGCCGAACATCTTCGCGAATTCGTCGCTGACTTCCTGGATCTTCGCCTTCGCCGCTTCCATCGCCAGCTGCTGCTGCGCGCGGTTTTCCGTATGGAAGTCCGGCCCTGTCGTTGCTGCCATCGTCAGCGGATGCTCCGGATCCAGTTTGTAGTCCGTCTTATACGGCGGCAGGAACGCGTCCACTTCTTCCTGATCCGGGATCTCCACCACGTCGTACGTGTGTGTCAGCGTGAACCCGTCCAGGTTCACCATCACAGGCGTCATGATCTCCGGATCCTCCGCGATCTTGTATGCCTGCAGGATCATATCGAGCGCTTCCTGTCCGCTCTCCGCGAACAGCATGATCCAGCCCGCGTCCCTCTGGGACATCGTGTCGCGCTGGTCGCCGTAGATATTCCACGGGGCTGCTGTGGCGCGGTTCGCGTCTACCATCACGATCGGTACTCTCGTGCCGCTCGCATAGTGCAGCATCTCCGCCATGTACAGGAGCCCCTGAGAGGAAGATGCAGTGAAGGTGCGCGCACCCATCAGCGATGCGCCGAACGCCGCCGCCATCGCGCTGTGCTCGCTCTCCACCATGATGTAATCGATATCGCTCTCGCCGTCGGCGATGAAATCCGCGATCTTTTCTACCAGTGTCGTCTGCGGTGTGATCGGATACGCGCTGACGATCTCAGGTTTTGCCAGTCTGACGCCGTGAGCCGCCGCCTCGTTGGCCGACAAAAATGCTTTTCTACTCATCGTCGTCACCATCCTTTACCATACTGATGCACTTCGTGGGGCACTCGTTCGCGCACACGCCGCATCCCTTGCAGTAGTCCATGTCCACTTCCAGCATGATCTTCCCGCTCTCCGGGTCCACCGTCGTCTTGTCGATGCACCCTTCCGGGCAGTAGATCCAGCAGAACATGCAGCGTACGCACTTGTTATAGTCGAATACCGGGTGGAATGTACGGAACCCCGAGTTGACTGTCGCAAGTACCCCGACGCCGTTGCCGCCGCCGATCATCAGTTCATCGAAATTGGTCGGAAGCTTAAGGTCTTTGTTCACTTTTGGTTTGTTCATGACGCTACGCCTCCTTTACCGCTTTATACGCTGCTTCGACTGCCGCCTTGTTCTTCGCGGCAAGGCCGCCGCCCATCATGTCGTCGACCGCCTTCAGCACGTCCTCGAGCTCCACGATGCCCGTCGCCGCCACGCCTGCTCCCAGCAGGATCGTGTTCACGATCGGACGGCCCAGGATATCCAGCGCCATCTGTGTCGCATCCAGCGTATACACTCTGATCTTCGCCAGCTCATCGGACATCGAAGCGTACGCTTCCTTGACCTCTTCCGGCGTCTTCGTCGTGTTCATGACAAGGACCGTGTCGTCCTTGAGGCCTTCGAATACGCCGCCCACCTCGCACAGCGTCTCGTCCAGGACGAAGACTGCGTCGCAGGTGTAGACCTGGCTGTGGTCTGTGATCACTTCGTCATCGATACGGGTAAACCCTCTGACGGGGGCGCCGCGCCGTTCGGGTCCGAACGACGGGAACGCCTGCGCATATTTGTTACCGTATACAGAAGCTGCATGACCCAGAAGTTTTGCGGCAGTGAAGGCGCCGTTGCCGCCTCTGCCGTGCCATCTGATTTCTTTCACGTTATGCCTCCTTAGCAACAATGAAAACTACTTTTGCAGATATCTGCCCGCAGCTGCCGGCATTGCCTGCCGGCGGCCACTGACAGGAAATCTCAATTGTCAGCTCTTATTTCTTTACCGGCGGTTCTTCTTTGAAGTCCGCTTCGGTGCCTGCCAGGCTCTTCGCATAGTCGACATAGTCTTCCCACTTGGTCATAGCCTTGACAACTGCCTTCGCTGTATCGGGGGAGCCGCCGCCGTGCATGCAGCCCGGGATGCCTGCGCCGACTGTCAGCCACTCGACGAGTCTCGCCATCTTGTAGCGGTCTTCACCGGAAACACCGGCTTCCATCGCAGCGATCAGTT
>CAMOXP010000078.1 GCA_946629205.1 uncultured Bacillota bacterium | reverse complement strand
TGGTCCAATTACAAAGACGAGGAGGGTTTTGCAGAAGAAGTGAAATGGGCAAAGACCCTGGGCTTCACAGGAAAATCCTGCATCCATCCGTCACAGATCAAGATCGCACATCAGCTGCTGAGCCCTTCAGAAGCTGAAATCGAACATGCGCAGCGCGTCGTGGACGCTGAGCGGGAGGCCACTGCTGCCGGCATCGGCGTATTCACCGTGGACAACAAGATGGTGGATTACCCAATTATCAATAAAGCCAAGAGAATACTGATACAGGCGGGGAGGCTAGAAAAATGAAGAAATTGCAGAAGAATCAAATAGGAAGAGAGGTCCCCGAGCACATTCAGCAGATGGGTGACGTCAAACCATATATCAGAAGCGGCAAGAGAAAAGAAAAATACATCACGGAGAGCGATAAAGTCTATACGGGCAAGGTCGTTGGATCCCTGAAAGAGGCGATCGTTAAGGCAGGTCTCCAGGACGGAATGACGATTTCTTTTCACCACCACCTCAGGGCGGGTGATATGGTGCTGCCGAAGGTCATGGAAGCCATCGATGAGCTGGGAATCAAGGACCTGACAATCTGCGCGTCCTCCCTGACAAGCTCCCACGAATGCCTGATCGACTACATCAAAAGGGGCGTCGTCACAAGTCTTCAGACAAGCGGCATGCGCGGCGAGTTGGGCAAGCAGGTTTCCAGAGGACTTCTGGATACAGCAGTCGTATTCCGGACCCACGGCGGAAGAGCCAGAGCCATCCAAAAGGGAGATGTTACGATCGACGTAGCCTTCATCGCCGCATCCTGCTGCGACGACATGGGCAACATGAACGGCCAGCAAGGACCGTCCGCATTCGGTTCCATGGGATACGCCATGGTGGACGCCCGTTACGCGAAGAAGGTCGTTGCAGTCACGGACAATCTCGTCGACTTCCCGGCTTACCCGGTCAGCATTCCGCAGACGCTGGTGGACATCGTAGCGGAGATCGACCAGATCGGCGATCCGGAGCTCATGGGGCAGGGCGCCACACGCAAAACCAAGAGCCCGCTGGAGCTGACGATCGCGGAATACGCAAGCAAGGTCCTCATCGCTTCAGGCCTCATCAAGAACGGATTCTCCTATCAGGCGGGAACCGGCGGCGTTTCACTGGCGGTCGTACGCTTCCTGCGTGACTACATGAAGGAAAACCACATTATCGGCTCCTTCGGTTCAGGCGGTATCACATCGACCATGGTCGAGCTGCTCAACGAAGGACTGTTTACAGGCCTGCTGGATGTACAGACCTTTGATAAGGGCGCTGTAGAGTCCATCCGGAACAACGGCAACCACATCGAGATGGACGCCGGCACCTACGCCGACCCGCTGACCAAAGGCTGCGTCACCAACAACCTGGACATCATGATTCTCTCTGCTACGGAAGTGGATGTGAACTTCAACGTCAACGTTCTGACTGCATCCAACGGCAACGTAATGGGCGCGCTGGGCGGACATCCTGATACTGCCGCCGGTGCCAAACTGGCCATCGTCGTCTGCCCGCTCACCAGAAAGAGGATTCCGATCGTCGTGGATGAGGTCATGACCATCTGCACGCCGGGACCGAGCGTAGACGTCGTTGTAACCGAGAGAGGCATCGCAGTCAATCCGAACAACCCGCTCCTCAAGGCGGAGCTGGTCAAGGCGGGCCTTCCGGTCGTCGATATCAAGGAACTCAGAGATATGGCTTACTCCATCACCGGCAAGCCGAATCCTCCGAAGTTCGGTGAGAACATCATCGGTGTCGTCGAGTACAGAGACGGAACCGTCATCGACATGATCAAGAACGTCATCGACTAAATGTGCCAATAGGGACGGTTCTTTTGACACATTTACAATAAATGGAAACTAAAAGCCCGAAGTGCTGCATACCTGGCAACGCTTCGGGCTTTTGCATGAACAACTGGTGTTGGAACCCTGATTTTTAGTTATATCAACAATAATAATCTGCAATGTATTGTAAAAAATACACAAAAAGTTACCTAAATGTGTTGACACAACGAAAAACTGATGTTAACATTGCGTTGTCGATCAGAAAAGATCGCAAATTGAATAAGAACCAAAGGCGTAGACGGAGACAGTAGGCATACGTTAAAAGGTAAGAGCGAGCCGGTTATGGTGTGAGTCCGGTACTGATAAAAACGAATGATCGAATATCACTCCCGAGCTGCAGGGCTGAAAGCCAGACAGATATGTGCAAACAGATATGACGGTGATTAAGCGCTGACGGACCTTCCCCGTGATCGGAAGAGCATATGATGGTATGCGTGCATGTAGCAGGTGGTTTACAAGCGGTTGAATTGTAATTTATGATTCCCGTCCTGATACAGGGCGGGAATTTTTGATACATGGCACGTGGCAAAGGAAACGGCGAACAGGCCACAGGAGGAAAAGCAATGGGTAACACAGTAGAAATCAGATGGCACGGCAGAGGCGGACAGGGCGCGAAGACAGCATGTCTTCTCCTGGCAGATGCAGCATTCAATTCAGGCAAGCAGGTCCAGGGATTTCCGGAATACGGTCCGGAGAGAATGGGCGCGCCGATCACAGCATACAACCGCATCAGCGAAGGCGGAAGCGGCAGCAGTGTCCACTCCAATATCTACAACCCTGATTTCGTAGTCGTCGTCGATGAGACGCTGCTCAAGTCAGTGGATGTTACCGCAGGTCTTTCCGAAAACGGCGCAATCATCGTCAACAGCAGGAAGAGCCCGGCAGAAGTCAGAAGACAGCTCCGCGGATACAAAGGCAAGGTCTGCACAGTCGATGCAGGTTCCATCTCACAGGAGACTCTCGGCAGAAATATCCCGAACACCCCGATGCTGGCGGCAGCCGTCGAGGTAAGCCATGTCATAGACAAGGACAGATTTCTCGCGGACATGGAAGGATCCCTTCGTCACAAGTTCGCATCCAAGCCGCAGGTCGTCGAAGGTAATATGAGAGCGCTGAGAATGTCCATGAAGCAGCTGAAGGTAGGTTGAGGCAGCGCTGAATCAACAGCGGGGCAATGCTGAGACAACAATGGAAAGGCAAGCAATGAACATAAACGAACAAAGCAAATGGTATGAACTGACGACGGGGGCCGAGATTTTCGAACCGGCCACCTCGCGGGAAGTGAAAACAGGCGAATGGCGCACACGCACGCCTGTTTTTGATAAGGATAAATGCAAACAGTGTCTGCTTTGCGTTCCGTTCTGCCCGGATGTTTCAATTCCGGTCGAGAGAGGGGAGCGTTTTGAGACAAATCTGGATTACTGCAAAGGCTGCGGGATCTGCGCGAAGGTATGCAGCTTCGGCGCGATCACGATGGAGGAACTATAACGATGCGAGACAGAATGAGCGGCAACGAAGCAGTTGCATTTGCAATGAAACAGATCGATCCGGATGTGATGGGAGCATTCCCGATCACGCCGTCGACAGAGATCCCACAGTATTTCAGCAAATACATCGCAGACGGCGAGGTTCATACGGAATTCGTGGCGGTCGAGTCGGAGCACTCAGCCATGTCCACCTGCATCGGAGCATCTGCAGCGGGAGCACGCGCTATCACGGCAACTTCATCCGCGGGTTTGGCCTATATGTGGGAACTCCTGTATGTAGCAGCCTCCAGCAGGCTGCCCATCGTCATGGCTGTCGTGAACCGGGCTCTGACCGGACCGATCAACATCAACAACGACCATTCGGATTCCATGGGGTGCCGCGACAGCGGCTGGATCCAGATCTACGCAGAAAACAATCAGGAAGTCTATGATAATTACATTCAGGCTATGCCCATCGCTGAACACTGCAGGCTTCCGATCATGATCTGCCAGGATGGTTTCATCACCAGCCACGCCGTGGAGAACATCGAACTGCTCGAAGACGATAAGGTGCGTTCCTTTGTCGGAGAGTACGATCCGGAGCATTATCTCCTGAAAAAAGACGAGCCGCTGGCAGTCGGCCCGTACGGCATCTCGCCGTATTATATGGAAATCAAAAAGGCCCAAGCGGAAGCCATGAAGGAAAGCCGTGCGCGTATCTATGAAGTCGCGGAGGCTTTTGCGAAAATGTCCGGCCGCAGCTACGGGATGATCGAAGAATACATGATGGATGACGCGGACTTTGCGGTGGTTCTCATCGGTTCCTCGGCGGGTACTGCAAAGGCAGCCGCGCGCGGATTGCGTGAAGCAGGCGTCAAAGCCGGCGTGGTCAAGGTGCGTGTGTTCCGGCCCTTCCCGTGGGAGGAACTGCGCGATGCATTGCGCGGCGTCAAAGCAGCTGCCGTCATGGATAAGTCCGAGGGATTTTCCGGATGGGGCGGACCGCTGTTTGCAGAGACCCGTGCTGCGCTTTATGATCTGGAAGAATCCGCGCGTCCGCTGCTGCAGAGCTTGGTGTATGGCCTTGGAGGCAGAGATGTGACTGTTTCCACATTCGAGGCGATCTATGAAGATCTCGCCCGCACTGCAAAAGCAGGAACAGTTGAGCACGTTTACAGACATGTCGGCGTCCGCGGCGACGAAGAAGGAATACAAGGGTAGATTTTTATGACATATAAACTGAAGGACGAACTGAATAAGAAAGAGCGTTTCGCGCAAGGGCACCGGCTTTGCGCGGGATGCGGCGCCGGTGTTGCTGTAAGCGCCGTGCTGCGCGCGCTGGATGAAGAGGACAGGGCGGTCGTATCCAACGCCACCAGCTGCCTGGAGGTATCCACATTTATCTATCCGGATACAGCTTACGAGGACAGTTACATCCACAGCGCATTTGAAAATGCCGCTGCCATGACAGGCGGCGTGGAGACAGCGTATCGCGTGCTCAAAAAATGCGGCAAGATCGATGAGAATTTCAAGTTCATCTGCTTCGGCGGTGACGGCGGCACTTATGATATCGGGCTGCAGTCTCTGTCCGGCGCAATGGAACGCGGCCATGATATGGTCTACGTCTGCTATGACAACGAGGCCTATATGAACACCGGCATCCAGCGTTCTTCGGCGACGCCCCGGTTCGCTGACGCGACTACAACGCCGGTCGGAACCAAAAGCTACGGCAAGACCCAGAACAAAAAAGACCTGACGGCGATCATCGCCGCCCACGGTGTTCCTTACGCGGCCCAGACCACCATGCTCGGAAACTTCCGAGACATCCACGAGAAGGCGCACCGTGCCATCTACACGGAAGGCCCATGCTTCTTGAACGTACTCGCGCCGTGTCCCCGCGGCTGGCGCTATGAGATGGACGACCTGGCGGAGATCTGCCGGCTCGCGGTAGATACCTGCGTGTGGCCTTTGTACGAAGTGGTCAATGGCAAGTGGCACTTGACCTATGAACCGCGCACCAAACTGCCTATCTCAGATTTCCTTGAGAAACAGGGCCGGTTCGCCCACATGTTCCGCCCTGGCAACGAGTGGATGATCGAAGACGCCCAGCAGTACGTGGATGAGAAATGGGAGCAGCTGCTGGCGAAGTGTGAGTAGTATAAGAAGTAATAAAGGAATCAGGACAGCAAGTCCTGATTTTTTTACTTGACGCTGTACTATGCGATGTAGTACACTTAATTCACAAAGAACAGTTGTTGGGAATAATTAGAGAAAAGGGGAGGATAATGTTTCAGATCAATCTACGAAGTCAGCAGTCGATCTATGAACAGATCATCGACAACATCAAAGAGCTGATCATACGGGGCGTGTTGGAAGAGGACAGCGAGCTGCCGTCCATCCGGGAACTGTCACGCAGCCTGACCGTGAATCCGAACACGGTTCAGAAGGCCTTTAAGGAGCTGGAGCGGGAAGGGTTCATCTACAAGGTCAAGGGCCGCGGTACGTTCGTGAGCCCCAGGCGCGAACAGCAGGTCGACCCGGCGGCAGTAAAAAAAATCAGCACAGACATCAGAAACAGCGTGCAGGAACTAAGCTATCTGGGGCTGCCGCAGGCGGAGATCGAAAAGCTTGTGGCGGACATCGCAGCTGATCCGTTCGGCAGCAATGCGCAGGGACCTGACACGGCAAAAGCAACAAAGGACAAGGCATAAAGGAGGGGTATTTATGATACAAGTCAAAAATCTGCACAAGAAATTTGGCAAGACAAAAGCGCTCGACGGTATTGACCTGACTGTCAATAAAGGGTCCATTTATGGCCTGGTCGGGACTAACGGCGCAGGCAAAACGACCGTCATCCAGCATATGGCCGGGATCCTGAAGCAGGACGATGGAGAGATTCTATTCGACGGAGAACCTGTCTTTGAGAATCCTGCCGTCAAGCAGAAAGTCGGTCTCGTACCGGATGAACTGTTCTTTCCGAAGGGGTATTCCATCAAGGATATGACAAAAATCTATAAAGGGACCTACGACAGCTTCAGCACAGAGCGGCTGCATGAACTGACACAGCTTTTCCGGCTCGATGAGAAGGCGCCGCTGCGGAGTTTTTCGAAGGGCATGAAGAAGCAGGCGGCCATCGCGCTCACATTGGCGTGCAGTCCGGAGTATCTGCTGCTGGACGAGCCAATCGACGGGCTGGATCCAATCGTGCGCAAACTCGTATGGAAGCAGATCGTCG
>CAMOXP010000077.1 GCA_946629205.1 uncultured Bacillota bacterium | reverse complement strand
TCACGAACTTCCTGGATCCCTCGATACAGAAATAGCAGATCCGAAATTCCAGCAAATAAAAATGACCGGCATCGCCGGTCATTTGTTTTGTCTCAGTCGTCGATTCTCTCGATATCCGCGCCGAGCGCCTTCAGTTTTTCTACAAAGTGCTCATAACCCCTGTCGATATGGTAGATCTGGGATACTTCTGTCGTTCCGTCAGCAACAAGTCCTGTCAGTACAACTGATGCGCCTGCTCTCAGGTCGGTCGCTATGACAGGAGCGCCATGGAGCTGTCTGCCGCCCGGAATGATCGCACACTTCCCTTCTGTTCTGATATTGGCTCCCATCCGGTTGAATTCCGCCACGTGCATGAAACGGTTCTCGAAAACGGTCTCCATGACGACGCTCGGTCCTTTGGCGACTGTCAGCAGCGCCATAAACGGCGACTGCATATCTGTCGGGAACCCCGGGTACGGGAGCGTCTTGATGTCTGTTGAAACAATTGTATTCTGGCTTCCGTCAACAATCACACCTTCGTCAGTATTTTCAATGACCACACCGCATTCTCTCAGCTTGGCGATAACAGCCTTCAGGTGATCCGGGAGCATGTTCTTCACAAGTACGCGCCCCTTGGTGATCGCGGCGCTGACCATGAATGTTCCTGCCTCGATCCTGTCCGGGATCACGTGATGATCCACACCGTGGAGTTTATCGACGCCTTCGATCTTCACGGTATCCGTTCCGGCACCCTTGATCCTGGCACCCATTTTATTGAGATAGTTCGCCAAATCGACGATTTCGGGCTCCTGGGCAGCGTTTTCCAGTACAGTCGTACCCTCCGCAAGGGTCGCTGCCATAATGATAACTTCCGTGGCGCCAACACTCGGGAAATCCAGATAAATTGTGCTTCCCGTGAGTTTATCTGCCTTTGCATCAACGATTCCCTTCGCCAGTGACTGTTCGTTGATCTCTGCGCCCAGAGCGCGTAATCCTTTAAGGTGCAGCTCGATCGGCCGCTCACCGATGGCGCAGCCTCCCGGAAGATGGATCAGCGCACGGCCGCTCCTGAGAAGCAGCGCGCCAAGAACGAGTATCGACGCACGCATCATTTTCACCAGTTCAAAAGGCGCTTCGCAACTGATTTCGCCTTCGGCTTTCACTTTGACTATATTATTCTCGAGATCCGACTCTACCTTCGCTCCGAGACTCATGAGCAGCTGATTCATTACTTCAACGTCTCTGAGGGCCGGCGCGTCCTGAATGATGCACTCATCCTCAGTCAACAGCGTAGCCGCCAGTATTGGGAGCACCGCATTCTTCGAGCCGCTTATTTTTACCTCACCATGTAGAGGACCACTGTTTCTAACGATTAATTTAGCCACATCTAACTCCTTATTATGTAAAAAAGGGGCAAGTGAATTGCTCCCTTTTGTTCTCTATTGTCTTCTCCAGCTTATAATTCCTGCAGTTCTTTGACACATTTAGCGCATACGTTCTTGCCATGGATTTGCTTGACGTCGTCTGAGCTGCCGCAGAAAATGCATGCCGGCTGATACTTCTTCAGCATGATCGATTCTCCGTCAACATAGATTTCCAACGGATCTCTGATATCGATGTTCAGAGTTCTTCTCAATTCGATTGGAAGCACGATTCTTCCTAACTCGTCGACTTTTCTTACGATTCCAGTTGCTTTCATATGTAAACTCCTTTCGGTGATAATTTGCTGTCAGTCAATACCCGGGACTACTTATCGCCGGACATGATACCTTTGATGGATGCTGCAGATTTCGCTATGCTGGCGATGGCCGATACAGTGGACTCATTGCCTTTCACCGCATCAGACAGATCTGCTACAGTACCGGAAACATTTGTGATGATGCTGTCCACATCCTGGCTCCGCTCCGCAGCAATCGCGGTAACGACTTCCACATCTTCGAGAACCTTATCCGTGTGTTCAAGCGTCACCATAAGTTTTTTGACCAGGAAAATCACATATATGATCAGCACAATGAGCGCGATCAAGACGAGGGCTATCAGCAGTGTTTTAAGATCTAATGTTACACTCATAATTATCTGCACCTCCTGCACATGCTATTATTGCACAATTTGGAAATATTTTCAACGTGTTTTTTCGTATATTTTCATGATTTCTGCGGTGTATCTCCCCGCTTCATCATAGACATACAGTTCATCCGCAAAGTCCAGTTCCCGGCCGCCGCCCTTCACACAATGCAAAAGCACAATGTTCGGTTTCGCACCCTGCCGCGGTGCAACAAAGCGGATCATCTTAGGCTCCAACCCATTCTTCCTGCAGCTATAAAACAGATCAACCAGTCTGGAAGGTCTGTGGATAAGAAAGAAATGCCCCCTTTCTTTCAATAGAAAGGCTGCAGCTGCCGTGAATTCTTCAATACCGGCAGTCGTTTCCTGACGGGACAGGAATTTACTGTCTCCTGCGTTGGTGATCCCTGCGCCTCTGGCTATATAAGGAGGATTCGAAACAACGGCGTCCGCTGTACCTCGCAGATCCGGTCTCTCTTTCTGCAGCTCGGCCACATCGCATTGGATAAAGCGGATCCTTTCGCCAAGTCCGTTCAGATCGCAGCTTCTTCCGGCAAGCTCGATAGCCTTTGCCTGCAGGTCGATCCCTGTGATGGTTCCGGCCTCTGTCTTGTGGCTCAGAATCAGCGGAATGACGCCGTTTCCTGTGCCGAGATCCACGATACTGCCTGCCCCCGGGCAGATCCCGGCTGCGAAATCGGCCAGGAGCACCGCATCGATCCCGAATCGGAATCCCTCACTGCTCTGTATGAGTTTCAGGCCGCCAAAGCCGATTTCCTCTATGCTTTCCATCAATAGAACATCCCTCTTGCATCAGTCTTTGAGCAGTTTCTCTATTTCTTTGAGCTGTTCCGGATCAAGGCCGGTCAGTTCATCTTCTTTTCTTTCTTTGCTTTTGTTGCCTTTGCGGTTTCTCTTACCCAGCCGCTTGATTTCTTCCTTTCCGTAGGAATAAAACTCGGTGCTGAGTTTCTCTTCGTTGTCGTTCTCCTTTGACGCTTCTTCAAGTACAAGCCTTGTCCGCACAAGATTCTCCAGAATATTGATATCCGTCACAACGCCGATGCCGTCCGGCGTTTTCACGCGCTCGCCCACATTCGGCATCCCTTTCTTGAGCTCATTGTAAATATCGTTCTCATACTTCAGGCAGCACATGAGCCTTCCGCAGATCCCGGAGATCTTCGTAGGGTTCAGAGACAGGTTCTGCACCTTTGCCATCTTGATGGATACCGGCTCGAAATCCCTGAGCCACGTACTGCAGCAAAGGCCTCTGCCGCAGCTGCCCACGCCGCCGATCATCTTGGCTTCGTCCCTGACGCCGATCTGCCGCAGTTCGATCCGCATACGGAATACGGACGCCAGATCCTTGACAAGTTCCCTGAAGTCGACTCTGCCGTCAGCGGTAAAATAGAACACCACCTTGCTGTTATCGAATGTGTATTCAACATCGATGAGCTTCATTTCCAGTCCGTGCGCATCGATTTTTTCCTGGCATAAACGCAGCGCGTTGTCCTTCTTTGCCAGATTGTCCGCGTGCTTCTTCCGGTCTGCGTCTGTAGCCTTGCGGATGATGCTTTTGAGAGGCGCTACAAGCTCCGATTCGTCCACACTCGTTCTCTCCCTGCAGATTGTTCCGAATTCAAGTCCTCTGGCAGTCTCAACAATTACGTTATCACCCATGGCGACCTGATTGTCTCCGGGTGAAAAATAATACATCTTTCCTACATCCTTAAATTTAACGCCTACAACGTCTGTCATATTGCTTCCTTTCATATATTTCATATATTCATATATTTTGTCGTATTTCCGCCGTTTATCCTGTGATCTCCAGCAGAAGCTCCTTCATAGCGTATTCTGCGGACATTTTCTGTTCGAGCCTCGTGCGGGCCTCTTCAATGCATTCGATATATCTGCAGATTTCTTCCGGCTTGTATGTCTGAACGTCTTTGTGCTCTTCAAAGAGCATATCCCTATACACCCGCTCCATCGAATCGAGCAGCTGTCCTGCCTTGATCCGATCTTTGAGATCATCGCCGGCCTCATGGACCAGCTCGTGGAACCTGCGGCCCGCCAAAGCCATCCGGATCAGTGTCTCTGCGCCCTCATCCTCTGCCGTCTGCGGATGGGCGTCGATTCTGAATTTCACACATCTGGACTGGATCGTCGGCGCCAGATTCTCCATATTTTCGGAGAGCAGGATGATCAGCGCGTCACCCGGGGGTTCTTCCAAAGTCTTCAGCAGCCTGTTCTGCGCCTGGGGCGTCATTGTGTCGCTGTCGCTGATCACAATCACATTACGCCCGCCGACAGGTCTGACATTCAGTTTCTCCTGAATTGCCGTCACAACAGCATCCTTGACAGAGAGCCCGTCTCTGCTGATCCAGCTCACATCCTCATGATTGCCGTGGTCGATCTTGCTGCAGATACTGCACTCGCCGCAGTTTTCCCCCAGTCCCTTCGGGCACAGAACACCCTTGATAAATCCTCTTGCAAAGGCTTCCTTGTCTATGCCGGTCGGTCCTTCGAACAGATACGCGTGTGAGACCCTGTTCGTACTGATGATCTTCTCTAGTCTTTCCTTTAGCCTTGCGTTATCTCTTCCTGTTTCCAGTATCATTTCTCTTCTTCCTAAATGCCCCTATCGCGTTCTGTTAACGACCTATGACTGTATGCACCCTGCGCCGGATCTCATCTGCGATTTCTTCTATCGTACCGGAGGCGTCAATGCCGAATATCCGCTCCGGATAGGTCTTTTCCAGCGCCAGATAGCCTTCGTAGACCTTTCTGTGAAAAGCATCCGGTGCCTGCTCGATCCGGTCATGCTCCCGGTCTGCGATCCTGCTGCTCCCCTTCTCCGGGTCCAATCTGAGCAGTATCGTCAGGTCCGGCATGCATCCGTCGACCGCGTAGCTGTTGATCACGCCTACCGCATCGCCCAAACCTCTTCCGTAGGCCTGGTACGCTATGCTGGAGTCTACGAACCGGTCACAGATTACGACCTTTCCCTCTGCAAGCGCCGGCTTGATCATCTGGCTGACCAGCTGTGCCCTTGCCGCAGCGTAAAGGAGCGCTTCCGTCATATCCGCCATCTCTTGATTGTCCGGATCCAGGATCAGTTCCCTGATTTTCTCACTGATCCGGGTCCCGCCCGGTTCACGTGTCAGAATCACATCGTATCCGGCCTGCATGAGCCAGTCCCGGAGCAGCGCGATCTGCGTGGACTTCCCGGAGCCGTCTCCGCCTTCAAATGTAATAAAATATCCTCTGGTCATTATCTGCCGGTTTTCCTTTTCTGTTTCTGTCTTCTTTCAGTTTTTCTTGCTTTGCGCCTTCTTCGTTTTTCCGCGGAGCTGGGTCCGCCCTGCCTGTGGTTGACCGTTCTGGTCCCTCTGTTCCTGGCAGCCGCCCTGCTTCTGCGCCGTTCGACCGGGCTCATCTCAGCCTCCATCTCGGCCTTGGACGGCATCTCGTCCATGAGCCTTTCCAGAATATACAGTAAAAACAGCGCAAACGGTATAATGATCAAAAGAAGAAACAGTATCTTAAGTAATGTCATTGATAACCCTCGATTCATCGCAAAAATACAGAGTAATTATAACACAGAAACGCCGCCTGTGCGGCGGCATTTCTGAATAAACATGATTTCATTTTCAGATCTTTTTACCTGACTTTCGCGGATTTGGTTGCCTTCTTATCCTTCTTCCAGGTTATCTTGATCTTACCTTTTCCTGCCTTTGCCTTGACCGGGCCAACGTTTTTGATGTAGCGGTGCGACACGGCAGAATATTTGCCTCGGAAGGTCCCGCTGCCGGTTTTCTTGACTGCGGCGACTCTCACATCATACCGTGCGCCCTTCTTCAGTTTCTTGATGGTATAGGTGGCTTTTGTCGTCTTCTTAGTCGTCCATTTGGATGCGCCTGCCTTGCGGTACTGCACGACATAACCAGTGGCTCCGCTGACCTTCTTCCAGTTGACGATAATAGACTTCTTTCCTGCCTTGATGTAAGTCCAGATTTTTACCTTGTCAGGGGCGGCTTTATTCAGTTTGATATAGTTGTATGCGCTGGACGGCAGTTTGCTCTTGCCGTCTTTCGCTGCCTGCGGAAGGACCCACTTGATCTGGTCGCCCTTCACGACACTTAGGTTCTTCCAATTGTATTTCTTGTCTTTAGTCACGGTACGGACTGTTGTTCCATCATAGACGGAATACTCCTTCATCGTGAGGGTGAGGTTCGTCTTTTGGCTGGTGCTCAGATCGATGGTGTAGCCCTTTTGGAGGGGCAGTCTGAGCCAGTTCCCTGTATCGCAGGTGGTGACCGCCACCCACGGATCACTGGAAGACAGCAGGATTCCGTTCTTGAATGTTGCCACTTTGTTTCCGGAATCATCGCGTACCGTGCCGGTCACGTCTGCACTTCCGGTGCTGCTGATGAAAACTCTCCGGTAGCCGAGTTTCTGCACGTCTGTCTCTTTCGCAAAATCATCATAGGTTGGATCCTGGGTGCGCAGCCATGAGAGGATGACTTCGTTATTGTGGGGCCGCATGAAGCTGCCGGAGTTGCCGATGAACGTGGCGAAGTGTTTCATCTGCTTTCCCACGTTCTCGAAACTGATGACCTTATCACTCGCCTCTGTCTGAAGGTCGTCGCGGAAGAGC
>CAMOXP010000076.1 GCA_946629205.1 uncultured Bacillota bacterium | reverse complement strand
GGGATGCTGGAATATCTGGTGGTCACCAGGTGGCAGCATACGGTGTTGCCCGGGGACATGCAGTTGCCGCATTTTCCTGTCAGAGCGCATGGCGTCTGTTTGCCGAGGCGGATGCAGTTCGGCGGACAGGCGTCGCACTTGATTCTCTTATAGGCTGCGTGCACGTCCGCTGCGATCTTGTTGGCGCCGATGACGTAGATGACCTTGTCCGGTCCCCAGATGATCGGGGCGACTCTGTTGCCGGTGCCGTCGATGTTGACGATCTCTCCTTCAAGGGTGATGGCATTGGCGCTGGTCAGCATGAAGTCCGCGGAGAAGATGGCGCGCCGGATGGCCTTGCCCTTTTCCGGGTCCGGTTCCTTGAACGGTTCATAGGTGGTGTAGTTTCCTTTGTTGAGTTCGTCGAAGACGCCCAGCTGGTTCAGGGTCTCTGATCCGCCTCTTCCTACAGAGGACCCTTCTGGGATCATGTCCAGGATCATCTTCAGCGCTTCCTCACCGTCCTCGGCATAGTAACCTTTCATACCTCTCTTCTCGAGGTTCTTGATGATCGTATCGATCTTGACTTTATTGCCTTTGCTTAAGTTGTCTGTTTTTGCCATTGTGTTATCCTCCTAAGAAACACCTTACTATTATATTATATGCGCCGCATCAGTACGGCCGCTCATCAATGACATCCTTTAAGAACTCTGCAGCTGCTTCCATGCCGGCTGCCGCAGCCTCTTCGAGGCCGCCCCCCTCTGCATCCGGCGCGCTGCCTCCCGCTGCCGTGACGCCTTCCGCCGCTGCAACGACGGCTGCGGCCAGCACATCCCCTGCACCGCGTGTCTCTGCGAAGGTGAGCTTCCGGTCCGGTTTCAGCAGACCTGAGGAAAGTCCTTCCTTATAATACAGGCCGCCGCCCTTCAATGTGATGATCACTTTCTCCACGCCGCGGTCTTCGAACGCCTGCCCTGCGGACATGAGCTGGTCCATGCCGAGGACCGGCTGCCCGCTCATCGCTTCGGCCTCCATACGACCCGGCAGGACGCAGTATGCCTTCATGGATGATTCAGCAAACCGTACGCCTCCGTCGATGGAGCCCGGATCGAAGTAGATCCTGCTTTTGCCCGCGTACTTTTCTGAAATGAAATCAAGGGTCGCCGCCGGAACAGTTCCGTCGACAAAGATCGCATCCGCCTGCTCCAGGACGCCGGCACACTCTTCGAGCATCTCCGGCGTCAGCAGATCCATCGTGGCGGTGTTCTCCCGCAGGAACTGCAGCTCCCCGATGATGTTGTGGATTTCCACCGATACAGGCGTCGCCGCGTGCACCGTTCTGATGGCGCTGATATCGACGCCGGCCTGCTCGAGCTCGCACTTCGCCGCGAGTCCGAAAGCATCATCGCCCACAACAGAAACAAACGCGACCTCTGCGCCGTGGTCTTCCGCCAGATGCTTGGCGACCTGGAACGCGCAACCGCTGTTCTTCACGCGGATGTCGGTCTTGTTGTCTTCTACTACCGGGTCATAGCCGCCGAACTGATTGCCGGAGAGCCCTACCTTATCCCAGTAGCTCTCGCTGGCCTGCGCGCGCATAGTGCGCTCGTAGTACTGGCTGAAGCCTTCCAGTTTCTGTCCGCCGGCGGTCATCTCTGCTCCGGAAGCAGGATCGATCCCTGCCTGCCGCAGGGCTTCTTCGTCCTGCTTCTTCTGTAATTCCATATCTCGTTTGGGCGGCATCAGTCTGACGTCAACGCCGACCTGTACGCCGCCGATTACTGCTATCATTATATTAATGCGCCTCCTCTGTACAATCATTTATCCAAAAAACAACTCCGGAGCCACATCTCCGGAGTGTTCTTGAATCAGTGTTGCTAAAAGCTTTCCTGCCTGACCAAATTATAACACAACCGAAAAATATGTCAACATCGCATTGTAATTTATTGACATTAATGTTACAATATGTATGTCGCTGCCTTCCATTCTGGCGACAGGAGGGAGGTGAATCATGTGTATATGCTAAAAGCTTTCCTTATTTCTCTCGCAGCAGGTATAGCTGCCTTCTATATCTGCAAGTGGCTGGAGAGAAAGAAACGACAGTGACCAGCACATCGGCTCCGGATCCACATCTCCGGGGCTTATCATTCCACAAACACGCTCCCTCCTATGAATTCTCTCAATATGGAGTTGCACGGCACATCGTTTTCATCATCGATCGTCCGGAAGAGCCGGAGGAAGTACAGCAGTCTGCGGGCTTCCCCGTATTGAGGCTGATCCGGCCCGATTTCCTTAAGCAAAGGCTCCGCATACTTTTTCAAAAGGCTTGTCTCATATACAAGGGTCGAATTGAACAGGACGTCCGCTTCTCCGTTGTACGGGAAGATGTTCTTGTCTTCCCCGCTTCTGACCTTCGGCCAGCCGTCGATCGTCGCGGCTGCGGAATGGCCTCTGTATTTGTAGTCGCGCACCAGTCTTCTGAGCATACGCGCGTCTGTGGTCGGCACTCTGTTGTGCACGTCGACGTTCAGCTGCGCCAGCGGACTGATATAGATCTTGTACTTCGTTGCATCCGGAATCTGCTCTGTCAGTTTTCTGTTCAGGGCATGGATGCCTTCGATGACGATGAGCTGATCCTCATCGATCTTCGTGATCCGGTTGCCGAATACTTTCTTCCCTTCGAGGAAATCGAATTCCGGAAGATCGACTTCTTTGCCTGCCAGCAAATCGTTCATATTGCTGCAGAACAAGTCGATGTCCACGGCGCCCAGGTTCTCGAAATCCAGCTCGCCGTTTTCATCCGGTATCATGTCCTCTCTATTGACGAAATAGTCGTCTGTGCCCATGTAGATTGGACGCAGGCCGTTGACCCTAAGCTGGATGCAAAGCCTTCTGGCAAATGTGGTCTTGCCGGATGAAGACGGTCCTGCAATCAGTACGATCCTGCGCCGCTTGCTCTTGATCTCGTCCGCGATCTCCGCGATTTTCTTCTCGTGGAGCGCCTCCGAAAGAAGGATGGTATCCTTCGCGCCTCCTCTTCTGACAAGATCATTCATGTCCGACAGATGTCTTGTCCCGAGAATGTGGAGCCACCGGTGCTCTTCACTGAACGCACTGTACATTCTGTTATCGTCGATGTACTCCGGCATTGTATTCGGGTCACTGTAGTACGGGTAACGCAGAAGGATGCCTTTGCGGTATTTCCGAAGTTCAAACAGCTTGATGTAACCGGAGGACGGCACCATTGGTCCGAAGAAGAAATTCGTGAATGTCTTCTCTCCGTTTTCTCCGGGCAGTGTCGTCGGAACAGTCGCAGAAAAGAATGCAGGCATAAAGTCCGGTTCCGATTCCACGATTTCTTCCAGCAGCTTCACCTTCTCAGCGTATCCGCCCTCTTTCCAGATGCGGATGCCTTCCTCTGCAGTGACGAACTTTCTGTGGAACGGAATGTCCATCTCTACGATTTCATGCATGCGGTCTTCAATTTTCCGAACGACTTCCTCCGTAAGCTTTTTCTGTATCTCTTCCTGGGCTTCTTCCTTGGTGCCCTTGTGGAATCTTGACGGTCTCACGCGGGTGAAGAATCCCTTGTTCAGGGAGTTGTCGATCTCCGCATCCGCCCCCTCGACGCCGAGGTGGCCGAACACTTCATTGACTGCCATCAGGTAGATGAATGTCAGGCTTCGCTGATACGTCAGATTAGCGCTCTGGTTACGCATGTCCAGAAACGCAACAGAATCTCCTTCCTCTAACTGCTCTGTCAGATCTGTATCACGCCCATTCCGCCTGGCCAGAAGAATGTCATACGGAAACGGTCCCCGTTCCTTCACGAGGTCCTCGATTGTCATGCCTTCTCTGATATTCAGTTGTTCGCCGTCCGGCGCGGCTTCTGTTTTCAAAATAATATTCATGCCTGTAGTATACCATAGAAAATGTGTCAAAAGGGACGGTTCTTTTGACACATTTCATTGTCGCGGCAGCAAAAAGCGGCTGCCGCATCAAGGCAGCAGCCGCTTTTCTCTTCTTTAGTCTGTCCTCGCGTTCTACTGTAACGCAGCCTCAGATTTCTCCAGTTCGACGGACTCTGCAGCCACGGCTGCCTCGGCCAGGATCTCCGTATCCACCATCGCATCTGAAGACGCCGCCCGGTCGAATTCATCCTCCGGTTTTGTGTCCAGCGCTTCGGAAACTTCCTCGGTGGAAACGACCGTCTCAGCTCTTACAACTGTCCTGCGGTTTCTGGCGTTGGAGCGGCGTCTGCGCATCGCGTTGAGCATCCTCCGCATCTCCTCTTCCGTAAGGGTGATTCCCTTGGACATTCTCTCGTGATGCGGATCCCAATCGCGGATGTCATACTTCGCCGCGCCGCCGTTCCAGCGCACCAGATTGATTTCTCTGGTCCACCCGGTGTCCTGGGTGTTGATGATCCCGATTTCCTCCATGATTTCAAAGGTCACATCCCTGTCATCTTCGTACACTGCCATAATACTAATCTCCTTTCTTTCTGCCCCTTTTTGCTTTTGTAATAGTGGTTTGTGTTCTGTGACAGGTATATATTACCAATTATAGTATTAATTGTCAACCCTTGATGCTGTCGAAACTAAAGTTCGGATCGGCGAATTCGATGGCTTCCTTGCCGGAGATGTGATCGATATCGATCTCGAAGGCGCCCATCCAGGCGATGCGCTTCTCGAACATTTTATGCACGTCTTCTCCCTGATTCGGCGAGTACTTTTCGACCAGGAGGTCTGCGATCTTATGCTTTTCTGCGACATCTTCTATGATCCTTGCCCTGCCGAAGATGACAACGCTGCGGAAATAGGTGGTGTACTCCTCCGGCACGACCTGGTCGGTTTCGATGATGGTGAGGCACACCTTTCCTTCGACAGGATCTGCTTCTTGTTTCTTGATACTTCTCTGAAGTCCATTGTGCCTGTTTCCTTTCTTCCTGTTCTCTGTAAAACTCCAAAACCTCTATTCTTCAATGCTCATCTTCAGGATCTCCTGATAAGAATCGACTCTGCGATCTCTGTGGAACTGAAGGATATCTCTGGCGCGTTTGATTTCGTCCAGATCCAGCTCCGCCACAAGAGTGTCCTCCTCGTTCCGTTTGGCTTCGGCGATGATGTTTCCCCATGGGTCTGACACAAAACTTCTGCCGTAGAATTCCATGTGGCCGCTGCCGTCCGCTGCATCCTCGCGGCCGACCCTGTTGCATGCGCACACAAAAAAATTGTTATGTATCCCGTGTCCGCGGATACCGTCGACCCAGGTCTGCGAGGTATCCAGTTCGGGATTGTCAGGCTCGGAACCGATGGCCGATGGGTAGAAAACAAAATCAGCGCCTTTCAGTGCGACGATTCTCGTTGCTTCCGGGAACCACTCATCCCAGCAAATCAGGACTCCAAATGTACCGTATTTGGAACGGAAAACGAGATAAGGAGAATCCCCGGGAGTGAAGTAATACTTTTCAATATACTGCGGTCCTTCCGGAATATGATGCTTCCTGTAATTTCCCAAAAGCGTTCCGTCCGCATCAAATACAGCAGCCGAATTGTAATACACCCCATCCATGGCGTATTCATAATAGCAGCTGACAATGACAACATCCAGTTCTCTGGCCAAAGCCTGCATTCTCTGGTTTGTCGGTCCGTCGACCGGTTCCGCCCAATCGTATTTGGTATAATCAATGATCTGCGCGAAATACATTCCGCTGAACAGTTCCTGTGTGCAGATGATCTTCGCCCCTTCCTGAGCCATGGAGCGAATCTGCTCTTCCGCTTTGTCCAGATTTGCTTCTCTGTCCGAAACACAGGCAAACTGTGTCATGCCGATCTTTACTTTACCCTTGTTCATTATTCCATTGCCTCCTTGATCAGCGGCGGCAGCTTCCTGCACGCCTCTTCCGGAATCGACGCGACGGATACGCGGATGCCTTTGGCAAGAGGCACCAGGAAGATGTCCTGCTTCTCCAGTTTTTTGCTGACTGCGTCGGGGTCGTCGCATGGGACGCTGACGAAGAATCCCGCGTCAAACGGGACGATTTCCAGTCCGCATTCCGCAGCCGCTTCACTGAACGCCCTGCCCCGGGCGAGCAGCATATTTCTGTAACCGGCTCTTTCTTCATCGACCTTCGCGAGCAGGGCCGGATCGCTGTAGATCCTGGAGAGGATGACCTGCGCGATCCTGGCCGTGTTGGACCAGGAGCCTCGGGACGAGAACTCGCAGACCCTCTTGAATTCATCGGCGATCTCCTGCGTCTTCGCCACGCAGATCATAGCGCCGCATCTGGCCCCGTAGAGGGTGCAGGTCTTGCTGAGCGAGTAAGCGACGATACTGAGAACGTTCTCCGGAAGTGTTCCCAGAAGCGGAAGGAACTGCCGGTACTCATCTTCATCTCCTGCAAAATCAATATAGGCGGCGTCGACCAGCAGCGTGATAGGTTTCCCGCTGGCCGCGCATTCCTTGATCGTTCCGATAACTTTATTCCAATCATCCAGTGTCAGGGAGTAGCCTGTCGGATTGTGTGCCGGCGTGTTCAGAATAATGACCAGACTGTTCTGCTTTTCGAGGAGTGCGGTTGCCTTTGCAGCAAAGTCCGTCCCATTGAATTTCCTGTCCGCGTCGAACAGCTCAAAGGTCGCGATGCTGCGGCCGATCTCACCGGCGATGGTGTTGTACGGAGCCCAGTGCCAATCGCTGGTCAGGATCTGATCGCCCGGCTCGGA